>NZ_JAMAWN010000100.1:0-258 GCF_023713305.1 Psychrobacillus sp. MER TA 171
AGGTAGCCGTATCGGAAGGTGCGGCTGGATCACCTCCTTTCTAAGGATATATTCGGAATACAGATTTTTATCTGTATCTTAACGTTTTGCAGTTCAGTTTTGAATGTTCATTCTATATGAGCATTTATAGCTTTAACTTGTTCTTTGAAAACTGGATAAAACGACATCAAAAAAAGAAACAAACGCAAGATATTCAAATTGTGATCACTTACGTGATTGCAAGTGTAGTACTTTTAACTTTTAGGTTAAGTTAATAAG
>NZ_JAMAWN010000101.1:0-255 GCF_023713305.1 Psychrobacillus sp. MER TA 171
TAATAACTAAATCAGAAGCTCTTAATCGTTTCATCTGTACCTGTGATTTATGCGCAAACTCCTCCGTTTTCAGTAGTTGAATTAATTCTCCCATTGTCACAAAGTAAACTTGATAACCTTTGTTAATAGCCTCGATGCCTAAGCCTACGGCTAAGTGTGTTTTTCCCACTCCTGGAGGACCTAATAAGATCAAATTATACTGTTGCTCCAGCCAATTTATTTCTTGTAGTTGAGTAAGTTGGCGTTCACTTAAAG
>NZ_JAMAWN010000102.1:0-255 GCF_023713305.1 Psychrobacillus sp. MER TA 171
CCAATGTTCCTCCCAAGAACCAATAACCTTCGGATATTTATCTTTCCATGATGCCTTTACTTGTCCAACCTCAAGTTCAGCTTGCTCCAAAGTAGAAGCCTTGTATACCTTCTTTAAATCGGTCATAAACGGGTTTCGTTCCCTTGAAGGCACATACTTCATGGTATTTCGTAATTGATGGATCACACACAACTGAATATGCGTCTTTGGAAAGGTGCTCTGGATCGCTTCTGTAAAGCCAGAAAGTCCGTCCTT
>NZ_JAMAWN010000103.1:0-255 GCF_023713305.1 Psychrobacillus sp. MER TA 171
ACCGTCAAGTAGAATTGAACACTTTTTGCTAATTTAGAGTGAACACTTTTGCTTAAAACAAATTCTGTCGGTTTTTCATCCGATAACTGTCTCCATTCATGTGTATTACCTCCACACGATGTAAAAGGCGATCTAAAATAGCCGTAGTAATTCCTTCATCTCCCATTAATTCTCCCCATTGATCTGGACTCTTATTAGAAGTTAAGATGATGGAACTTTGTTCATAAAGATGATTGATCATTTGGAAGAACAGAT
>NZ_JAMAWN010000104.1:0-255 GCF_023713305.1 Psychrobacillus sp. MER TA 171
TTCCTGCTGAGATTGTTTTTTTAGGTAAAGTACAACGTCTTTAAAATCATTCGCACTATATAAGTTTTCATTGATGCATCTCTCTAGCGCCTTATCTAACCAAGTGGAATCATTTATTGAAACCGAATGGAAAATTTCTAAATGATCTCGACGATAACGTGGGTATTTCTCGAGCACTTTCTCTATATACACCTTCGCTTTTTCTTCCTCTTCAAATGCTGATAAAAGTCCATTTTTTAATGCCTCGATACCTTT
>NZ_JAMAWN010000105.1:0-255 GCF_023713305.1 Psychrobacillus sp. MER TA 171
GGGGGTGGTGTAAATCATGATGCTTGAGTTGAATGAATATGGTGAGAATGCATTATGCCCTACAAAAAAAGGATTTGCTGACGAACTTCTGAATGTACAGGTCTACAAGCACGATACATAGAAATGTGTATATCACCAAATGTGAGGTTAGCGGTGGATGAGTAAGAATAAGTAATATGAAAATCCATGATACGTTACAGGCGTATGAACGCTAACAGGCTTAGAGGAAGCACCTAAGTTCATTCTAAAATAGAT
>NZ_JAMAWN010000106.1:0-255 GCF_023713305.1 Psychrobacillus sp. MER TA 171
TTTGATAAAATCTACTATCGTTATTGTACTGAATGAATTTATGGAAAAAGAACGAGATGAGCACTTACAAGTGGCTGCTTATGAGCGTTCGGGAGAACGTCGTGATTACCGGAATGGTTATTATGAATGCGATTTGACTATGAGTATCGGAAAGATTACATTGCGTGTTCCTAGAACACGTGAAGGTGATTTTTCACCAACCGTCTTTGAACGATATGCTCGTTGTGATCAAGCGCTAGTTTTATCTATGCTTGA
>NZ_JAMAWN010000107.1:0-255 GCF_023713305.1 Psychrobacillus sp. MER TA 171
TTCCTGCTGAGATTGTTTTTTTAGGTAAAGTACAACGTCTTTAAAATCATTCGCACTATATAAGTTTTCATTGATGCATCTCTCTAGCGCCTTATCTAACCAAGTGGAATCATTTATTGAAACCGAACGGAAAATTTCTAAATGATCTCGACGATAACGTGGGTATTTCTCGAGCACTTTCTCTATATACACCTTCGCTTTTTCTTCCTCTTCAAATGCTGATAAAAGTCCATTTTTTAATGCCTCGATACCTTT
>NZ_JAMAWN010000108.1:0-254 GCF_023713305.1 Psychrobacillus sp. MER TA 171
ATTAACTTAACCTAAAAGTTAAAAGTACTACACTTGCAATCACGTAAGTGATCACAATTTGAATATCTTGCGTTTGTTTCTTTTTTTGATGTCGTTTTATCCAGTTTTCAAAGAACAAGTTAAAAAGTAAAAAGCTTTAAATGCTCATATAGAATGAACATTCAAAACTGAACTGCAAAACGTTAAGATACAGATAAAAATCTGTATTCCGAATATATCCTTAGAAAGGAGGTGATCCAGCCGCACCTTCCGAT
>NZ_JAMAWN010000109.1:0-250 GCF_023713305.1 Psychrobacillus sp. MER TA 171
GGGGGGGGGGGGGGGGGGGGGGGGGGGGGGGGGGGGGGGGGGGGGGGGGGGGGGGGGGGGGGGGGGGGGGGGGGGGGGGGGGGGGGGGGGGGGGGGGGGGGGGGGGGGGGGGGGGGGGGGGGGGGGGGGGGGGGGGGGGGGGGGGGGGGGGGGGGGGGGGGGGGGGGGGGGGGGGGGGGGGGGGGGGGGGGGGGGGGGGGGGGGGGGGGGGGGGGGGGGGGGGGGGGGGGGGGGGGGGGGGGGGGGGGGG
>NZ_JAMAWN010000010.1:0-142706 GCF_023713305.1 Psychrobacillus sp. MER TA 171
TCCGCTCGACTTGCATGTATTAGGCACGCCGCCAGCGTTCGTCCTGAGCCAGGATCAAACTCTCCATAATAGAGAACTTAAAAAGCTCATTTTGTTTTGCTGGCATCATCATTAAATGATGTCAAAAATTGTTTTGCGTCAATCAAGCCGAAGCTTGTTGATGCTGTATGTCTTAACGTTTTGCATGTTCAGTTTTCAATGTTCATATAATGTATTTTGTCGTTTTGTTTTAGCGACCTTTGTATCTTAACATCGTTTTAACATGAATGTCAACACTTAATCATAAAATTTATTAAAACAAATTGAAAAGGTGTGTGTTTCCTTGAAAACAAAGCTCTTAATAACCATCACTTCTATACTGTTATTCTTGCTGTTACTCTTCGCGCCCAATACTTATTCTACACTTCTTCCCGTGTTCCAAGTAACCGAAAAACCAAGTGTTATATCGAAGGGAACCTATGGGAATACGGTAACTATCGACCTATCATTTGGTAGAGAGGATGTAGAAACCCTAGTAGAAGGTTTGAAAGCTCCTTATCCTCATTTTTTCATTAGCATTGAATGGATTGAGCGATCTGAGCCCATTATTAAAATTATGCAGGATAAAAAAATTCCTATTAGTCTGCTGGGTAAAGAAGGCTTGCTGTATGTAGAGGACCGGAGTCTATTTAAAAAAGAAATAGCTAGATTTGAAGCGGCTATTGGTGTGAAGCCAGATTGGTTTCGGACTTCTGATTACGAGTTCCCTGTTGAACTTCAAAAGGATGCCTGGAAGGAGGAAGTAAATCTTTTAGGCTCTACTTTAGTTTTAGGAAATTCTGTGCCTAAGCTTACGAAGGGAGATATACTTACAGTTCCGCTCCACCAAGAAGAAAGAATCGATACAATCCAGCTTGCAAAATATTTAAGATCACAACCTTTTGTTAGTATTGAACAAAATATATTTAATATGAAAATGAAAACCAAAAGTTATCCGGAATAGCGTATAGAATTCAACTATTCTTCTATAATAAAAACTGCTCCGACTAATAGTCAGAGCAGTTTTCTTATTTAACCTTTGCCGTAGCTTCTCTTCTCGCTTTTCTACGCGCTTCTAGTTTTAATCGGTCTTCATCAGATTTAGCGTTATATTTTGGCAAAGCTAATAACTGATATGCATTAACCGCTAAAATTGGGAACAACAATAAAGTAACCCAGCTATCGACGTTATCCGCATTTACCATTAAGACAGGAAGCCACTCTAATGTTGAAATTACAATCATAAAGAACAATGCAGAGATTAACACGTGTTTTTTTGTTTTATTTGCTTTAATAAGCGCCACCACTACTCCTGTTCCGATTAGAACGACTAACAAGAAAGCATATAGCCATACTTGCGAAGTAGTATCCGCGTTTGGACGGAAACGGAACATTATTAAATCAAATATGACAAATGCAATGATTAATAACTGTACCCAATTCCATAAAGTTAGGGTTCTAAATATATTTACACCCATTTGGTGAATCGTTAAATATGCGAAAAATCCCATTTGAGTAATAACACTTACGGTAAAGCCCATTACTACCATAAAAGCAAAGGCAGCAAGAAACTCACTCCATTGGCCTGCTTCAAAGTATTTAGCAAAGGCATCATCCCAACGGATAAATAGACCTAAAACTCCTGTTATTAAACCACCGATGAGCATGGAATTGATAAAAAATTTAAACCAATTTCGTATTGTCACAGCTAGGTTGCCTCCATCTACTCTATTTCATCCTTCAATTGTAACAACGATTTATCAAAAAATCTATTTCTTCATAATATCAATACATATTTCCGTACTAATTGTGAACAATAATTGAAAAGGATGGTGAGGAATCAATGAAGTATTTCGCCCTGATTTTATTAAGTATTGGGTTACTAGCAGGTTGTAGTGACTCTTCTAGTACTCCTTCATATGAAGAAAACAAAAAGATGTTAATCGATGCTTTACAGACAGAGGATGGTAAAAAAGCTATTCGAACTCTTTTAGAGGATCCTAAGTTTCAAGAAATGCTTGTAATAGACAGTGAGCAAGTAAAAAAATCAGTAGAAGAGACTATGCTCTCTAAGGAAGCGGAGGATTTCTGGAAAGAGATTTACCAAGACCCAAAATTCTCCGAGACTATGGCTAAGAGTATGAAAAAGCAGCAAGAAGATTTGATGAAAAGTATGATGAAGGATCCAGAGTATCTAAAAGACTTAGAGAACTTCTTTAGCTCAGACGAAATGAAAAAAGAATTAGAAAAAACGTTAAAATCGAGTGATATGAGGAAAGAGATGCAAAAGGTTGTTGAGGAGACTATCCAAAGCCCGGCTCTTCAAGCAAAATGGCAAAAGCTAATGGAAGAGGCAGGTTCCTCTAAAGAAGAGGGTGGCTCTAAGGAAGATGAAGGTAAAAAAGAAGAAAAATAAGGCCGCTCCTCTTGGGAAACGGCCCTTTTTTTATGCTTTTTCTATTACTTTTTCAGCTATTTCTAAGTATAGCTTCCCAGTATCATGCGTTTCGCCGTATACAGAAGGAGCAAAGTCAATGTCGTTCCAGTCAGGCTGACCTAATGGAATTTGGCCAAGAAGCTCTGTACGAAGTTCATCCGCAAGTTTTGGTCCTCCGCCTTTTCCAAAAACAAATTCCTTTTCGCCTGTAGATTTAGATTCATACCAGGACATATTTTCAATAACACCTAGAATCTCATGGTCCGTCTGTAATGCCATTGCACCTGCACGCGCTGCTACAAACGCAGCTGTAGGGTGAGGAGTGGTTACAACTATCTCTTTAGAAGCCGGTAGCATTTGGTGTATGTCTAACGCGACGTCACCAGTTCCCGGTGGTAAATCTAGTAGCAAGAAATCTAACTCTCCCCACTCTACGTCTTTAAAGAATTGGTCTAGCACTTTCCCTAGCATTGGTCCACGCCAAACTACTGGAGTATTGTTCTCTACGAAAAATCCCATGGATATTACTTTTACGCCTTTGCGTTCCACTGGAATTATTCGATCCTCTTTAATCTGTGGTACGTCTTTAACACCCATCATATCAGGCACACTGAAGCCGTAAATATCTGCATCTACTAATGCAACTTTTTTACCTAATCTTGCAAGAGCAACAGCTAAGTTTACGGACACTGTAGATTTACCTACTCCACCTTTACCCGATGCAATTGAGATGATTTTTACTTTACTGTTTGGAGAAAGAATATCTTCGCTATCGCTTTCTTTCCCTTTTCCTCTGAACTGCTCCAATACTTCTTTAGGAAGCTCCTCAAAACGAATACCTACAGTATTTGCACCAGCGTTTTTTAACACCTCAACCACTTTTGTTTGTAATTGCATCTGCTCCGCAGAATTGATCTTAGCGATTGCAAGCTTAACGCTAACATGATTCTTTTCTTCTTTTATTGAAACTTGAGAGATACCATTCGTTTCTTCAAGCGTTCTATGTAAAAACGGATCGTTTAATTCCCCAAGTAATGTACGAACTTGATTCTCATTAATCATTGTGTAGACACTCCCCTTTAGTTAACTATTCGCAATATAGTATACCATATACGAGTGTCTACCATCCCATCAACGGCTCAATAAATGCTTTCCTCTACAAATACACCAATCCCTTTGGCAATTGCATTTACCATATCGTTTTGATATTTGTCTGATGTTAGCAATTCTCTTTCCTCCGTATTGCTTATAAACCCTGTCTCTACTAATACCGCCGGGGCTTTCGCTTTCTTTAAAATGTATACTTGTTTAATAGCTAGTGCTTCTCTTTCTGTATTCCCAATGTTAGTTCTTATAGAAGATTGAATAGACTTAGCCAATAACTGGCCGCCTTCATGTCCTTCCGCATGATAGAAAACCTGTGCTCCTCTCCATCTCTCCTCTGGCACAGCATTAACGTGCATACTGATTACCATATCTGGCTCAGAGTTATTCATTATTTCCTCGCGGAGCAAAAGGTCAGCTCGTTTTCTAGCTCTTGTAGTTGGAAAATCCTCATCTGGTGAATGTTCAGCTACAGCGTCTCCTTCTTTAGTTCTTGTCATAACAACGGTTGCCCCTTGAGACTTCAATAACTTCTCTAGTTTAAGAGACATAGCTAATGTAATATCTCTTTCCACTATTTCTCCGTAACTAGCGCCGCCATCCATACCACCATGGCCTGGATCAATCACAATCTTTACCCCACTCAAAGGCTCTGGCAGGAAGAAACCAATATCACTTGCTCTCGTACTGTACGTTACAGCTAATAGAGTGACAAAAAATAAAACCCCAATTGTTAACCATTTCTTCAGATTAATCGCCCCTTTTTCACTCATTATACGTACGAGGGACAAAGAGTATGATTAGATTCTAGGCTTCATTTTAGAACTTATCCAAAACGAGGGAACAGATAAAACTGTAATAAGAGATATGATAAAAAACACGACAGCTCCAGCTCCTATGTTGTCTAAGAGTATGCCTCCCAAACTAGGGGCAATTATTCTACCTATAGACTTAACTCCGGTTAGAGCGAAGTAAGTTCCTTTCTCATGATCCTCGCACATACTGTCTATATGTATATCTACCATTGTAAATACGAGCACCTCTCCAGCAGTGAAGATTATCATTGCTCCAATCAAAACAATAATATTAGGACTTTGGCCAAATATTAATAACCCTAAGGATAACATCCCACTTCCTATCATTAGAGAAGTAGTCGTGCTAATCCGCTCACCAAGCTTATAAACAAAATATTGAATGACAAGAACCGTAATAGCATTCGTAGTGATCAACCATGCAAAATATTGTACAGCAAGCTCAGCGTCAAACGTCCTTCCAAGATATTGGCTGAAGGTCGAATCAAACTGACTGTATCCAAAGGTTACAAAAATAAGAGCTAGTACAAAAATGCTAAACGCATAATCTTTTTTAAATACATAAAATGATTGAAAAATAGATGATTTACTTGCACTAGCCACTGGCTTCACCATTGGATACTTCTTAAACAACACTAAAAATGTAATAATGTTGATTAAATAGATAAAACCTACTCCAAAGAATATATTCTCTAGTCCAAAACGCTGAAAATAGACAGAAGTAAGGGGTGCTACAGCAGCAGATATATTAATCAAGAAATATCGGATATTAAAAATTAGTCTTCTATTCTCTGGTTCCGTATAAAGACTCAACAGAACACGATAGGTCGGCTCTACAATCGATTGACTCATTCCAAGAACAATTGCAAAAATGATAAATCCTGCGTATTGATCTATAAATGGAAAATATATATAGCAGGCAAGATACCCAGCTAAACCGGTAATGATTACTTTATTTTTTGGAAACTTGTCAATATAAGGACCAATAAAAAAACTCATAATAAGACCTGAAAACGCAAGGGTGGAAAGTATAGCTCCAATTTGCACACCCGTATATTCAAACTCATTCAATAAAAATAAAGTAAGATAGGGAATAACTAAAAATGTTCCAAATCTCGCTAAGAAAATGCTCACCAAAATGGTGGAGGTAACAACATTAAATTTTTTTCTCATTTCAACCCTGCTTCTCTCTATTTTTCGTATTCATATAAGCAAACTTGCTTGTCGCCCAAGATTATTTCTTTTACTAGTCTCATACCTGTCTTCTCTGCTACCTTCCTAGATGCTAGGTTTCCCTTCTGAACAAGCGATATAAATCTATCTTCTCCTAGCTGACTCAACCCTCTTTCTAACAAAGATCTTGCCGCTTCACTTGCATAACCATTTCCCCAATGCTCTCTAGCAATCCAATAACCAACTTCTAGTTCTTCTCTACCCTCTATCACCTGTGGGACAATTCCCGCATGCCCAATAGGTACTCCATCCGTTTTACGGACGAGTAGCTTTAATCCATATTCCTTGTTTAGCTCATAATGTTGAAATATCCATTGTAAGAAATTTACCGATTCCTCCCGATTTCTTGGCTTTCCACTCCCTATAAATCTCATCATTTTCTCATCCGACAGCATCGAATATAGAAACTTAAAGTCATCCTCTGTATAAGAACGGAATATTAATCGTTCAGATGAAAACACTTCCCCACCTCCAATATGTATAATTGCTAACTTAATATACACCTTCGCAATTTATGCTACAATCACTATTTCGGCAGAAGATAAATTATTCTTAATAATTTGTTATTAAATAATAATTTCCCAGGTAATAAATTTTTCCATTGCGATAAAAAGGTAGATTGAGGTGCCGAAGACCCAATCTACCTTTTTCGTTAACCTATTTTTTTTACTAAGTAATATTGTTTACTATCCTTCGCAGGAAAATCATCCACAATCCCAATTTCTTCGTAACCAAATTTTTTATAAAAATTCGGGGCTTGAAAGCTAAAGGTATCTAATTGTATAAGCTTACAGCCATGTTCTATCGCAAATTCTTCTATCCTAGTTAGCAGCTCTTTACCGTGACCCTGCCCTCTCAATGAGTCATCCACCCATAGGAAGTCTATATGAAGGTGGTACCAAAAAATTATCCCTGTAATTCCTCCGAGAATTTTTTGATGTTCATCACGCAGTATGTAACTGATCTGTTGTTTCGGGTGCTTCACTTCTTCAGGAACATTGGCCATATTATGCTCGATAACCTTTTGTCGTATATAATCACTATCCGCCTGATTCCATTGCTTTATAATTTCCATGCCAACATTCCCCTCTCCACGTTCTTTGTTCCATTTTAACTTATATAAATTACGTAGTCTTTTTTTATAATAAAACAACTCCTTAGAAATCAAATATTACAAGATTTCACTGGAGCTATTTCACAAGCATCTGACTCCGCTGTGTTGCAGTTAGTATATAAACAATTATTTTATTTGTTTCTAATAAACTCTTAGCATTCGTCCATACCTGTCCAATACGCCAATGTTTATTTTTCCACGAAAAAACCCTCTCCCAAATTGGGAAAGGGTTGTAAATTCGATATTAACGTTTTGAGAACTGAGGTGCACGACGAGCGCCTTTAAGTCCTGGTTTTTTACGTTCTTTCATACGTGGGTCACGTGTTAAGAATCCTGCTGATTTTAAAGCTGGACGGAAATCAGGATCTACTGTAAGTAGTGCACGTGCAATACCGTGACGGATTGCTCCTGCTTGACCTGTGAATCCACCACCATTAACGTTTACATGAACATCGTAGCTACCTAAAGTTTGAGTAGTTACTAATGGTTGTTTAATGATTTCACGTAAAGTTTCGTATGGTACGTAATCTTCTACGTCACGTTTGTTGATAACGATTTTTCCTTCGCCTGGTACTAAACGTACGCGTGCTACTGAGCTTTTACGGCGACCAGTGCCGATATATTGAACTTGTGCCAAGTGTATGTCCTCCTCTTAATTATTATCCGCGAAGCTCAAATGCTTCTGGTTGTTGTGCTGCATGTGGATGTTCTGCTCCAGCGTAAACGTGAAGTTTTCCGAACATTTGACGACCTAAAGTGTTTTTAGGAAGCATTCCTTTGATCGCTAATTCGATCATTTTTGTTGGGTACTTAGTACGCATTTCTAAAGCAGTACGTTGTTTAAGTCCACCAGCAAATTGAGTGTGACGGTAGTAAATTTTGTCGTTTAACTTGTTCCCAGTTAAATGAATTTTTTCTGCATTGATAATAATCACATGATCACCAGTGTCAACATTCGGTGTGAATGTTGGTTTGTTTTTTCCACGTAAAATAGCTGCTACTTCAGAAGCAAGACGACCAAGAGTTTGGCCTTCAGCGTCGATAACTAACCATTTACGTTCTACTTCGTGACCTTTAGCCATGAATGTTGTACGCATGTATTTTGTCCTCCTAATTCAATCATAATCGATCTATAATTTTCTATATCCTCATAACAATAAGTTTCGGGGCTTATATTGTGGGGCTAATGAAAATACCATACATCATCATAACCCGCCGTCGCTTAATAGTCAAGTATTTTTCCATAAACACCTGGAAAAGTTGCTATATCATGAATACTCTACTTTTTCTAGGTATAAACCGTGTGCTGGAGCGGTTTTCCCAGCTTTTTTTCTATCGCAAGATTGAAGAATTCCCGGTAGCTCGTCTACATTTTTTTTTCCTATTGCCACTTCCCATAAAGTGCCTGCAATAATTCGGACCATATTATATAAAAAACCACTGCCGTTAATCACCATATGCAGCTGATTAGATTCTTCCTTCCATTCAAATTCTATCGATCGTACCGTTCGAATAAAATCTTTCACACTAGTTTTAGATGCACAGAAGCTTGAAAAATCATGCGTTCCTAAAAGGTGAACAGAAGCTTCCTTCATCAATTCTACGTTAGGCTTATATCTATCTACATGGACCGTATAGTTACGCTCAAAGGGACTTTGAATCTCTTCAAGCGACCATTTATAACGATACGTTTTACCCGCTGCATGGTATCTAGCATGAAAGTCGGCAGCCACTTCTTCTACGAAAAGTATTCGGATATCCTTTGGGAGTTGAACATTTAAAGCAGTTCTCCAGCTGTCCATAGATAAAGTAAAGGGACTATCAAAATGGATTACCTGCCCTGTAGCATGAACCCCAGCATCCGTTCGTCCACTTGCTACTACCTTTACTAGCTCTCCTTTATGGATTGTTTGTAGAACTCGTTCAAGCTCTAACTGTACGGTTCTTTTTCCCGGTTGGATTTGATAACCCGAAAATTGACTCCCGTCATAGCTTATTACAGCTCTTAAACGCATACGGTTACCTCCATTTACTGTCTAAAATAAACAAGGATAGCAGCCAGTAGGACAAGAACGACTAAAATTGACGTATCCTTCTTCCTCCACTCAAGCTTGCGATATCTTGTCCTTCCTTCTCCACCTTTATAGCCGCGAACCTCCATAGCTGTTGCTAAATCTTCTGCTCGCTTAAATGCACTCACAAATAGTGGAATGAGCAGCGGTACAATAGCATTCATGCGCTGCTTCATACTTCCCGACGTCATATCCGACCCCCTTGCCATCTGTGCTTTCATAATCTTGTCAGTTTCATCCATAAGAGTTGGGATGAACCTTAAAGAGATTGACATCATAAGCGCTAATTCATGCACTGGGAGCTTCCATTTCTTTAGGGGATTCAGAAGTATCTCTAAAGCATCTGTAATCGATATAGGGGTTGTAGTGAGCGTTAGAATGGACGTTAGTATAACAAGGACGAAGAAACGAATAGATATAAATATCCCTTGCTTCAAGCCTTCTTCATAAATCTTTATAAACTTCCATTCAAAAATAATAGCTCCCTCTCGGGTAAATATCATGTGCAGCAGGAACGTAAAGATAATTAGAAAAACGACTGGCTTTAATCCGTTGATTAAAAAGTATAATCTAATTTTGGACATACGAATGATTAAAAAAGTAAATAACACTAATATCCCATATGTAATCCAGTTATTTGCGATGAAAACTACGGCAATAAAAAGAAAAACAAAGATTAGTTTAGCTCGAGCATCTAAACGATGGATAAACGAATCTCCCGGAATATATCTTCCAAAAATCATTTTTTCTAACATTCATCCTCACACCCTTCCTTTAACAGGTGTGCCAATTCTTTCGCTAACACTTCCTCCGTTAAGCAGAGGTTCGGTAGCCTTTTACCCATCATTTGTTCTAGCTTCCGCTGAAACTTTACTGTTTGAGGTAGCTCTAAACGGTAGTCCTTTAATTGAGTTTCATTTTGAAATATTTCTTCTGGAGTTCCTTGAACTACACATTTCCCTTTATGCATAATTGCTATTTGATCTGCATATCTAGCTGCATCCTCCATGCTGTGCGTCACGAGGATGGTCGTGAGCCCCGTCTCTTGATGGATTTGATAGAAGAGGTCCATAATCTCTTTCCGGCCTCTAGGATCAAGTCCTGCAGTAGGCTCGTCTAACACAAGGACATCTGGGTTCATCGCCAGAACCCCCGCTATAGCAACTCGTCTCATTTGGCCTCCTGATAGATCAAATGGAGACTTATCCATGACTTCATCTGGTAGACCTAATAGTCGAATTAATTCGATGGCCCGAGCTTTGGCTTCTGCCTCTGATACTCCGTAATTCATAGGCCCAAACATAATATCTTTCAGAACAGTCTCATCGAATAATTGATGCTCTGGAAATTGAAAAACAATGCCTACCCTTTGTCTGACTGAGCGTAGCTGCTTATTTTTCTTATCTGCCTTCACTTCTACGTTTCCTATTTTAACTGTGCCATCCGTAGGCTTTAACAATGCATTCAAGTGCTGTAATACAGTGGATTTGCCCGACCCTGTATGCCCTATAATTGCTTGATAAGAGCCAGATGAAATATGCATGTTTACGCTAAACAGGGCTCTCTTTTCAAAGGGCGTATCTTTAGCATAAGCGTAGCTTACTTGTTGAAGTATGATGTCCATAAATCATTCACCAACTCTTCTTCTGTCATATGTTCTGCAGTTAGGGATATCCCTTCAGCTTTTAGGAGCTTGGACATTTTCATGGCGAAAGGTAAATCTAAGCCTAAATCCACCAATTCTTGACCACGTTCAAAAATCCCTTTAGGAGTATCCTCCACATACTTTTCTCCTTGATTCATCATTATTACTCTATCCGCAAGCAATGTTTCCTCTAAATCATGGGTGATAGAGATAACAGTTAAATCTGTTTCTTCTCTTAACTGTCTGACAGTCGTTAACACCTCTTCCTTTCCTTGCGGGTCTAACATAGAGGTTGCTTCGTCTAACAGTAAGATTCGAGGTTGCATCGCAATAGCGCCTGCTATCGCCACTCTTTGCTTCTGACCGCCGGATAGATGATGAGGTTCGCTATTCATAAAATCTTGCATATTGACCTTTGCTAGCGAATGTCTAACTCGTTCTACCATTTCCTCAAAGGGGATTCCGTTATTCTCAAGGGCAAATGCTACATCATCCTGAACAGTAGCCCCGACGAATTGGTTATCGGGATTTTGAAAAACCATCCCCATTTTCGATCTTGTTTCCCAAAGATTGTCTTGTGACAAGGAGTCACCAAAAACACGTACTGTTCCCTCCTGAGGAAATAGAAGACCAGTCATTAGTCGGGCTAACGTCGATTTACCAGAACCATTATGACCTACAATGGCGACCCATTCACCTTCCTTAATAGAAAATGACACATTATGTATAGCTGGCCGTATAATAGACTCCTCTTCAGCATATGTAAAGGTTACATTCTGTAAGGATATAATTTCTTTTTTCAACCACTTAACCTCCCTTAACTAAACTCTGCTCGGCTTAACTCTATCCTAACAAATTTTATGGACAAATTAAAAAAGCGCGCACCTCATTTGGAGAAATGCGCTCTTCTATAACTTATTTCTTGACTGGTTGCTCAAGACCAGTCAGAAAATGAGGTGCGTAGAGCTAGACGAGACGCCACTAATGAAAGTCCGCTCATCATAACACTCTGCTTTTATAATGTCGTATAAATCTGTTTGAAAAAAGAAGAGGGTGGTAGCAACACCAACATCCCTCTTCAGCTTTGGATTTTAATTTAGCAATCGATCAAACGACTGATCCATTAAATTAAACTAACTCAATTACTACAACTGGTGCTCCGTCTCCGCGACGAGGTCCAACTTTCATAATACGAGTGTAACCGCCTTGGCGATCTGCATAACGTGGTGCAACATCATCAAACAATTTTTGCAAAGCAAAAGTTGTTGATTCTTCGCCTTCTTCGTTTGTAGTAGTAACTACTTCACGACGAATGTAAGCAGCTGCTTGACGACGAGCATGCAAGTCTCCGCGTTTACCTAAAGTGATCATTTTTTCAACAACAGAACGTAATTCTTTTGCACGTGCTTCAGTTGTTTGAAGACGCTCATGAATAATTAGGTCAGTCGTTAAGTCACGTAACATCGCTTTACGTTGAGAACTTGTACGTCCAAGTTTTCTGTAACCCATGGATGTTTCCCTCCTTTGGTGAATATTCATATCTAGCTATATCAAAATTCGCTTAGTCTTCTTTACGTAATCCTAAGCCAAGCTCATCTAACTTAGCTCTTACTTCTTCTAAAGATTTACGTCCAAGGTTTCTTACTTTCATCATGTCGTCTTCTGACTTGCTAGCTAGCTCAAGTACTGTATTAATACCTGCGCGCTTCAAGCAGTTATAAGAACGAACAGAAAGATCAAGTTCTTCAATAGTCATCTCTAAAACTTTTTCTTTTTGATCTTCTTCTTTTTCAACCATGATTTCAGCAGTTTGTGCCTCATCTGTCATCCCTACAAAAATGTTCAAGTGCTCTGTTAGTATTTTTGCTCCAAGAGAAATCGCCTCTTTTGGACCGGTGCTGCCATCTGTCCACACATCAAGAGTTAATTTATCGTAGTTAGACATTTGTCCAACACGAGTGTTTTCCACTTGAAAATTAACGCGTGAAACTGGAGTATAAATAGAGTCGATCGGGATTACGCCGATAGGAAGATCCTCACGTTTGTTTTGATCAGCAGGAGTGTAGCCACGGCCTCTCCCTGCGTACATACGCATACGGAAATGACCATTTTTGCCGATTGTAGCAATATAAAGTTCAGGATTTAAAATCTCCACATCGCTGTCATGAGTAATGTCAGCTGCTGTAATCGTTCCTTCTCCTTTAACATCTATCTCTATGACTTTTTCTTCATCAGAGTAGATTTTAAGAGCTAGCTTTTTCACATTCATAATAATAGATGCTACATCTTCCACTACGCCTTCAATAGTTGAAAACTCGTGTAAAACGCCATCGATTTGAATAGAAGTAACTGCAGCTCCTGGTAAAGAAGACAGAAGGATACGACGTAAAGAATTACCCAAAGTATTTCCATAGCCACGTTCAAGCGGTTCTACAACAAATTTACCAAATTTGGCACTTTCGCTGATTTCTACACTTTCAATCTTTGGTTTTTCAATTTCGATCATTCCAATTTACCCTCCCTCAAAACATCGAATGTATAGGTTCTTTCCATCATGAATTCGATCGTTTAACTGATTGCTGTGTTGCACAACCTCAGTCTGTACAATAAATGATGTTCTCAAACATATTGAGGATCACCTATTAAACGCGACGACGTTTTGGTGGACGGCAACCATTATGTGGTACTGGTGTTACGTCTTTAATTGCTGTAACTTCTAGACCTGCAGCTTGTAGTGCGCGGATTGCCGCTTCACGACCAGCACCAGGACCTTTAACAGTTACTTCTAAAGTTTTTAAACCATGTTCCATTGAAGTTTTAGCAGCAGTTTCAGCAGCCATTTGTGCAGCGAATGGAGTAGATTTACGAGAACCTCTGAATCCAAGAGCTCCAGCACTTGACCAAGAAATTGCATTACCTTGCATGTCTGTTATAGTCACAATAGTGTTGTTAAATGTTGAGCGAATGTGAGCAATACCGGATTCGATATTCTTTTTCACACGACGCTTACGTGTTTGTTGTTTACGTGCCATGTTAAGAAGAAACCTCCTTTACCGATTATTTTTTCTTGTTAGCTACTGTTTTACGTGGACCTTTACGAGTACGAGCATTGTTCTTCGTGTTTTGTCCGCGTACTGGTAAGCCGCGACGATGACGGATTCCTCGGAATGAACCGATTTCCATCAGACGTTTAATGTTTAGTGATACTTCACGACGAAGGTCACCTTCTACTTTGTATACACCGATTTGTTCACGGATTTTGTTAAGCTCGTCTTCAGTTAAATCACGAACGCGAGTCTCTTCTGAGATCCCAGCTTCCGCTAATACTTTTTGTGACGTAGTTTTACCAATTCCGAAAATATATGTTAATGCAATAACAACGCGTTTATCGCGTGGAATGTCAACACCAGCAATACGTGCCATATGTGTCGTGCACCTCCTTCTTATTATCCTTGTCTTTGTTTGTGTTTAGGATTTTCACAGATTACCATTACTTTACCGCGTCGGCGAATTACTTTACATTTTTCGCAGATCGGCTTCACAGATGGTCTCACTTTCATCTAACCCAACCTCCTTAGTAGTCCGGAGTGCAAAAGATTTATTTAAAACGGTACGTGATACGACCGCGAGTTAAATCGTAAGGAGAAAGTTCAATTGTGACTTTATCTCCAGGTAAAATGCGGATAAAGTGCATACGAATTTTACCCGATACATGCGCAAGTATCGTATGACCGTTTTCTAATTCTACCTTAAACATCGCGTTTGGCAAAGTCTCAACAACTGTTCCTTCGACTTCAATTACATCATCTTTCGCCATCAACCCTGTCTCCCTTCTATATACAAATCAGGTTCTCAACAATAATCAAACGTAATTTGCTGTAGTATAGCCTCAAAATAAACGAAACTATTCGTTTTAAGCATATGTTTGGAAATCATGAGAGATGTTCGAAAGACACTCGTAAGGTTTCGTTTAACGCAATCCACCGAGTAGACTGACTGGTAGAAACCTGTCTCCCTCATGTCAACATGTTCGTACGAATGTGTTGGATGAGTTCCATAGTACCCGTTCGATTAATGCTTTCCACGAAACCCATTATACCCTTTCAGAAATCAAAATGCACGTGGACTAGGGGGTCCTCGCTGTTAACACATTTTAAAATCATCCAGTTCGTATACCGGGCGCAATATGCTTTTGCAGCTCTCGAAAAAAACGTTTACGTTCTTTGCATACTACCCGGATATTCAGTCGTCTGCGACGGGCACCGGGCTTTAGATGCGGTTGCCCTGTAACAGAGCATCGATGTCAGCAAATACTACTTTAATATCCTGCTGGCCATCTAAATTACTTAAAACACCTTTGTTCTCATAAAAATCAAGCAAAGGTTGTGTTTGCTTCATATTTACTTCCAGACGGTTCGTCACCGTTTCGGGATTATCGTCCGCACGTTGATAAAGCTCTCCTCCATCTTTGTCACAAACACCCTCCTTAGCAGGTGGGTTGAACAGTAGATGATAAGCAGTGCCGCATTCTTTACAAATACGACGACCTGTTAGACGTTTAATCAATTCTTCTTGTTCTACTTGAATATTAAGCACATGCTCAATAGATTTCCCTAGATCCGAAAGTAAAGCATCTAATGCTTCAGCTTGAGGAACCGTACGCGGGAAGCCATCTAATAGGAATCCTTGATCGCAATCTGGTTTACTTAATCTTTCACGAACAATACCAATCGTAACTTCATCGGGTACTAATGCACCTTGATCCATAAACGATTTTGCTTTTAAACCAAGCTCCGTGCCTTCTTTAATAGCTGCACGAAACATGTCGCCTGTAGAAATATGAGGGATTGCGTACTTCTCAACAATTTTATCTGCTTGAGTGCCTTTACCAGCACCAGGCAGACCCATTAAAACGATATTCATACGAAAATGCCCCCCAGGACTATTTGTTGATTTTTAGGAACTCTTATCGTTCCTAAAAACCTACATTATTTCATAAAGCCTTTATAGTGACGTTTAACTAATTGGGATTCTAATTGTTTCATTGTTTCAAGGGCTACCCCAACAATGATAAGCAGACTTGTTCCGCCAATTTGTATCGATTGTGGTAAACCAGCAAACTTTACAAATAATAGAGGCATAATAGAGATTACTGCTAAGAAAATAGCTCCAACAAAAGTTAAACGGTATAAAACGCTCGTTAAGTAATCTTGTGTGTTTATTCCTGGACGAATCCCTGGAATATATGCACCTTGCTTTTTCAAGTTATCTGCTACATTTTCCGGATTCACCTGAATGAATGCGTAGAAATAAGTAAAGGCAGCTATCAAAGCAACATAGATGATCATACCAACTGGCTGTGTGTAATCTAGCGTGTTTCTAATAAATTCTGTTGTTTTGTTTTCACCAAAGAACAAAATGATAGACTGCGGAGCCATAAGGAACGCAGATGCAAAGATTACTGGGATAACTCCCGCAGCGTTAACTTTTAAAGGTAAATGTGTTTGTTGGCCTCCAGTTTGTGAAGAACCAGCAACACGTTTTGCATATTGAATAGGAATTTTACGCAACGCTTGTTGAATATAAATAACTCCTACTGTAACAGCAATGATTGCCAATAAAAGCAAGATGATAATCACGATGTTGATGAATAATGCATCACCAGCATCTTGGATTTGTTGAGCATACAATTGGTTAACTCCGTTAGGGATAGCAGCAACAATACCTGCAAAGATAATGACAGAAATACCATTACCAACGCCTGAAGCAGTGATTTGTTCACCTAACCACATTAAAAATGCAGTACCGGCAGTTAATACAACCGCAATAGTTAGATACGTTAGAATACCATCGTCTTTTATCAAAGAACCACTATACATTTGGTTGAAACCGTATGACATGGCGATCGCTTGGATAAAAGCTAACACAATTGTGAAGTATCGAGTAAATTGAGCAAGTTTCCGTCTTCCGACTTCCCCTTGTTTTGCCCACTCAGTAAACTTCGGAACAACGTCCATTTGTAACAACTGAACGATAATTGATGCTGTAATGTATGGCATGATACCCATTGCTAAAATAGAAAAGTTAGCAAGAGCTCCACCACCGAATGTATTTAAGAAACCGATTAAACCTAGTTCATCTGTTTGCTTTAATACATCTGCATTAACGTGAGGTACTGGAACAAATGTCCCAATACGAAACACGATTAGCATTAATAATGTAAAAATGATTTTATTTCGAATATCTCTCACACGCATAAAGTTGGAGATTGTCTGAAACATTAAACCACCTCTGTTTGTCCGCCAGCATTCTCGATTGCTTCTTTTGCTGTTGCAGAGAATTTGTGAGCTTTTACTGATAGTTTCTTCTCAAGAGTTCCATTACCTAAGATCTTAATACCAGACTTTTCGTTACTCACAACACCTGTTTCTATTAATAGAGCAGGTGTAACTTCTGTGCCTTCTTCGAAACGATTTAATGTGTCAAGGTTTACAATTGCATATTCTTTACGGTTGATGTTAGTAAATCCACGTTTTGGTAAACGACGGAATAAAGGGTTTTGACCCCCTTCAAATCCTGGACGTACTCCTCCGCCTGAACGAGAATTTTGACCTTTATGACCTCTACCTGCAGTTTTACCGTTACCAGAACCGATACCACGACCTACGCGGTTACGTGTAGAACGAGATCCTTCTGCTGGTTTTAACTCATGAAGTTTCATATGGTGGCACCTCCTTATTCTTAAAATAAACCTTAAATTTCTTTCAAAGTTACTAAGTGAGCTACTTTGCCAACCATTCCGCGGATAGCGGCGTTGTCTTGGTGCTCAACTGTTTGATGAAGTTTACGTAATCCAAGAGCTTCTGCTGTTTTGCGTTGATTTGGTTTAGTACCAATCAAGCTTTTAGTAAGGGTGATTTCTAATTTAGTTGCCATTGTAATTTCCCCCCTTATCCTAACAGTTCTTCTACTGATTTACCACGTAATTTAGCAACGTCCTCAGCACGTTTTAGTTGATTTAAACCTTGTACTGTAGCACGAACCATGTTAATTGGTGTGTTAGATCCAAGTGATTTCGATAGAATATCAGTAATACCAGCTAACTCAAGAACCGCACGAACTGGTCCTCCAGCGATAACTCCAGTACCTGGTGCTGCTGGTTTAACTAGAATAGATCCAGCTCCAAAGCGACCAATTACTTGGTGAGGAGTAGTTCCGCCAACTCTTGGTACTTTGATTAGATTTTTCTTCGCATCTTCAACTGCTTTACGGATAGCATCAGGAACCTCTTGAGCTTTCCCAGTACCAAATCCTACATGTCCGTTTTTGTCTCCAACTACTACTAATGCAGTAAAGCGGAAACGACGTCCACCTTTTACAACTTTAGCAACACGATTAATTGTTACTACGCGTTCTTCAAGTTCAAGTTTGTTTGGGTCAATACCACGCATGAAATATGTCCCTCCTTCTTCTTAAAATTCTAAGCCGTTTTCACGTGCAGCTTCAGCTAACGCTTTAACACGTCCATGATATAAGTAACCGCCACGGTCGAATACAACAGATTTAATGTTCTTTTCAGTAGCGCGTTTAGCGATTGTTTCACCGATCAATTTAGCAGCTTCAACGTTTCCAGCTGTTCCATTGAAATCTTTGTCCATAGTTGACGCACTTACGATTGTTACACCTTGTGTATCATCGATAAGTTGAGCGTATAAGTGTTTATTAGAACGGAATACATTTAAACGAGGACGTTCAGTAGTACCCGTGATTTTTGTGCGAACACGTGCATGACGTTTCTTACGAACTTGATTTTTGTCTTGTTTCGTAATCACAGTAGTCACTCCTTTCTAATGCGCAATGCATTATTTACCTGTTTTACCTTCTTTGCGGCGTACAACTTCACCTTCATAGCGAATACCTTTACCTTTGTAAGGCTCAGGTGGGCGAACTTGACGGATGTTAGATGCTAATGCACCAACGCGTTCTTTGTTAATACCGCGAACGATAATTTTTGTATTAGAAGGAACTTCAACTTCAAGTCCATCTTCAGGAGTGAATTCAACTGGATGAGAGTACCCTACGTTAAGTACAAGTTTCTTACCTTGTAATTGTGCACGGTAACCAACCCCAACTAATTCAAGTCCACGTGCAAATCCTTCAGAAACACCAGTAATCATGTTTGCTAATAAAGCACGAGTTGTGCCATGGATTGTACGGTGTTCTTTAGAATCTGAAGGACGAACTAAAGTAATAACATTACCTTCTTGTTCAATCTTGATATCTTGGTTAAAAGAATTTGTTAATTCACCTTTTGGTCCTTTAACGATCACAGTGTTATCAGCGTTAACTGTTACTGTAACGTTAGCAGGAACCTCTATTGGTTTTTTACCTACTCGAGACATTTTGTTGCACCTCCATTCGTTTGTTGATTATTACCAAACGTAAGCTACGATTTCTCCGCCAACTTGTTTAGCGCGAGCTTCTTTATCTGTTAATAAACCATTTGAAGTAGAAACTAAAGCAATTCCTAAACCGTTCAATACTCTAGGTACTTCGTTTGTTTTAGCGTAAACGCGTAGACCAGGTTTTGAAATACGTTTCAAACCAGTAATAACGCGCTCGTCATTTTGACCATATTTTAAGAAGATGCGGATGATTCCTTGTTTGCTATCTTCTACATATTCAACATCACGTACGAAACCTTCGCGTTTTAAAATTTCAGCGATTTCCTTTTTCATGTTTGAAGCAGGAACTTCTAATTTCTCGTGACGAACCATGTTAGCATTACGAATGCGTGTTAGCATATCTGCAATTGGATCTGACATTGTCATTACATTTACCTCCTTCCCAGTTATAGGGGATTACCAGCTTGCTTTTTTAACGCCAGGAATTTGTCCCTTGTATGCAAGTTCACGGAAACAAATACGGCAAAGCTTAAATTTACGATATACAGAGTGCGGACGACCACAACGCTCGCAGCGTGTGTACTCTTGCACTTTGAACTTTGACGTACGTTGTTGTTTAACGATCATTGATTTTTTAGCCACGTTTTCGCCTCCCTTATTTTACTTTTGGAATGGCATACCGAACTGTGTTAATAACTCACGAGCTTCTTCGTCAGAGTTCGCAGTTGTTACAATTACGATGTCCATACCGCGTACTTTCGAAACTTTATCATAATCGATTTCAGGGAAGATTAATTGCTCTTTTACTCCTAGAGTGTAGTTACCGCGACCGTCGAATGCTTTTTTAGAAACACCGCGGAAGTCACGTACACGAGGAAGTGAGATAGAGATTAATTTATCCAAAAAGTCGTACATACGCTCACCACGTAGAGTAACTTTTGCACCGATTGGCATACCTTCACGTAGACGGAATCCAGCGATCGATTTTTTAGCTTTCGTAACTACAGGTTTTTGACCTGAAATAATTTGTAATTCTTCAACAGCAGCATCAAGTGCTTTTGTGTTAGATACAGCATCACCCACACCCATGTTGATAACAATTTTATCAACTTGAGGAACTTGCATTACTGAACTATATTCAAACTTGCTCATTAGAGCAGGAGAAACTTCCTTAAGATACTTTTCTTTTAGGCGGTTCATGTGTGTACCTCCTTTCTCTTTACTTATTTAATAATTTCACCAGATTTTTTCGCAACACGAACTTTTTTGCCATCTTCTACTTTATAACCTACGCGAGTCGGCTCGCCAGTTTTAGGGTCGATTAACATTACATTCGATACGTGAATTGCAGCCTCTTGGCTTACAATTCCTCCTTGCGGATTAGCTTGGTTGGGCTTAATGTGTTTTTTGATGATGTTTACACCTTCAACTAAAACACGGTCTTTCTTCGGGTAAGCAGTTAGGATAACACCTGTTTTCCCTTTGTCTTTACCTGAGATCACCATTACTTTGTCGCCTTTTTTAACATGCATTCTGTCGCACCTCCTTGATTGGCACTTTCATGATAATTAAAGAACTTCTGGAGCTAAAGATACGATTTTCATGAAGTTGCTGTCACGTAGTTCACGCGCAACAGGTCCGAAAATACGAGTTCCACGCGGTCCTTTATCGTCTTTGATAATAACGCACGCGTTTTCATCAAATTTGATATAAGTTCCGTCTTTACGGCGTACGCCGCTTTTAGTGCGAACGATAACAGCTTTAACTACGTCACCCTTCTTGACAACGCCACCTGGTGTTGCTTTCTTAACTGTACATACGACGATATCGCCGATATTAGCAGTTTTACGTCCAGTACCACCAAGTACTTTTATTGTTAAAACTTCACGTGCACCTGAGTTGTCTGCAACTTTCATACGAGTTTCTTGTTGGATCACTTAGGTTACCTCCCTCCGGAAATTAGTAGTTCCGAATTTATTATTAGATAATAACCGCTTTTTCTACAACTTCCAATAAACGGAAACGTTTTGTAGCTGATAGCGGACGAGTTTCCATAATACGGACGATATCGCCGATTTGGGCTACGTTTTGCTCATCATGAGCCTTAAATTTCTTAGAATATTTAACACGTTTACCGTATAATTTATGTTTTTTATGTGTTTCAACTAAAACAGTGATTGTTTTATCCATTTTGTCAGAAACTACACGGCCAGTGTATACTTTGCGTTGATTACGCTCAGTCATGCCTGAAAACCTCCTTTATCAGTTGTTTGCACTGATTTCTCTTTCGCGAATTACAGTTTTCATACGTGCAATCGCTTTACGAACTTCACGAATGCGAGCTGTGTTTTCTAATTGACCAGTCGCCAATTGGAAGCGAAGGTTGAAAAGCTCTTCTTTCAGTGATTTTACCTTTTGTTCTATTTCTGCAGTAGTAAGTTCACGGATGTCATTAGCTTTCATTAGATTCACCACCAATTTCTTGACGTTTAACTATTTTACACTTAATAGGAAGCTTATGAGACGCTAAGCGCAATGCTTCGCGAGCTACCTCTTCAGATACGCCAGCAATTTCAAACATAATTTTCCCTGGTTTAACGACTGCTACCCAACCTTCAGGAGCACCTTTACCGGATCCCATACGAACCTCAAGAGGCTTTTTCGTATAAGGTTTATGCGGGAATATTTTAATCCATACTTTACCGCCACGTTTCATGTAACGTGTCATAGCAATACGAGCTGATTCAATTTGACGACTTGTAATCCAGCTAGCTTCAGTTGCTTGTAAACCAAATTCACCGAAAGCTATTTCTTTACCGCCTTTTGCTTCACCACGCATTTTCCCACGGTGTTCGCGACGATATTTAACGCGTTTAGGCATTAACATATTATTTGCCTCCTTCCTCAGAGTTCTTCTTAACTGGAAGGACTTCACCACGATAGATCCATACTTTAACGCCTAACTTACCATAAGTTGTGTCAGCTTCAGCATGTGCATAATCAATATCTGCACGTAGTGTATGAAGTGGTACAGTTCCTTCGCTGTAATGTTCAGCACGCGCGATGTCTGCTCCGCCTAAGCGTCCAGATACTTGAGTTTTAATACCTTTAGCGCCAGAACGCATTGTGCGTTGAATTGCTTGTTTTTGAGCACGACGGAAAGATACGCGGCCTTCTAATTGACGTGCGATACTTTCTGCTACTAATTTAGCATCAAGGTCAGCTCTTTTAATTTCTACGATGTTGATGTGTACACGCTTGCCAGTGATATCGTTTAAGTGTTTACGAAGTGCTTCGACTTCAGTACCACCTTTACCGATTACCATTCCTGGTTTCGCAGTGTGAATTGTAATGTTTACACGTTTAGCAGCACGCTCGATTTCTACTGTAGAAACAGAAGCATCTTTTAAACGAGTTTCAATGTACTTACGAATTTTTAAATCTTCATGAAGTAAGTTTGCATAGTCTTTGCCAGCGTACCATCTTGACTCCCAGTCACGAATGATCCCAACTCGCAATCCTATTGGATGAACTTTTTGACCCACGAATTATCCCTCCTTCTTCTCAGATACCACTACCGTAATGTGGCTTGTACGTTTGTTGATAGCACTTGCACGACCCATCGCACGTGGACGGAAACGTTTTAGTGTTGGACCTTCATCAACAAATACTTCAGAAACAACTAGGTTGTTAATATCTAAATCATAATTGTGCTCTGCGTTCGCAATAGCAGATTTTAAAACTTTCTCAACAACAGGTGATGCTGCTTTTGGTGTAAGTTGTAAAATTGCAACTGCCTCGCCAACTTGCTTACCTCTGATTAAATCAACGACTAATCTTACCTTACGAGGAGCAATGCGCACTGTTTTAGCAATAGCTTTTGCTTGTGACATTTGAATGACCTCCTCTCAAATTAGCGTCTTGTTTTCTTATCATCTGCACCATGACTTTTATAAGCGCGTGTTGGTGCAAACTCGCCTAGTTTATGACCTACCATATCCTCAGTCACGTATACAGGAACATGTTTACGTCCGTCATATACAGCGATAGTTAACCCGATAAAAGTTGGGAAAATTGTTGAACGGCGAGACCAAGTCTTAATCACTTGTTTTTTCTCAGAATCCTTTTGTGCATCGACCTTTTTCAATAAATGATCGTCTGCGAAAGGTCCTTTTTTCAAGCTACGACCCATGCTGAAACCTCCCTCCGTGATTGCACCACGGCTCGTTCTTTGAACCGTAGTAAAACCACTTTATTTTTTACGACGACGAATGATAAGTTTGTCGGATTTGTTTTTCTTGCTACGAGTTTTGTATCCAAGAGTTGGTTTACCCCATGGAGACATTGGAGACTTACGTCCGATTGGAGTACGTCCTTCACCACCACCATGTGGATGGTCGTTCGGGTTCATTACAGATCCACGTACAGTTGGGCGTTTACCTAACCAACGATTACGACCTGCTTTACCGATGTTTACAAGTTCGTGTTGTTCGTTTCCTACTTCACCGATAGTAGCGCGGCAAACTCCTAGGATTAAACGTACTTCACCAGATTGTAAACGTACGATAACGTACTTACCTTCTTTACCTAATAATTGAGCAGATGTACCAGCAGAACGAACTAACTGACCACCTTTACCAGGTTTCATTTCGATATTATGGATAGTAGTACCCATTGGGATGTTTTGCAATGGAAGTGCATTACCTGCTTTAATATCAGCTTCTGGTCCTGACACGATTGTCATTCCCACTTCTAAGCCTTTAGGAGCTAGGATATAGCGTTTTTCCCCATCAGCATAATTTACTAATGCGATGTTTGCAGAACGGTTTGGATCATATTCAATAGTAGCAACACGTGCTGGAATACCGTCTTTGTTTCGTTTGAAATCAATTACGCGGTATTGGCGTTTGTGTCCACCACCATGATGACGAACAGTAATTTTACCTTGATTGTTACGGCCGCCTTTACGCTTAACAGGAGCAAGTAGTGATTTCTCAGGCTTGTTCGTTGTGATTTCAGCGTAATCAAGTGAAGTCATGTTACGACGTCCGTTTGTCGTTGGTTTATACTTTCTAATCGCCATTTTATTCCCTCCTTCTTGATTATTAATTCCTTATATAAGGATTAAATTTCGAATAACTCGATTTCTTTGCTGTCTTGAGTTAATGTAACAATCGCTTTACGACGTTTGTTAGTAAACCCACCAAATTTACCTACGCGTTTGAATTTACCTTTGTAGTTCATGATGTTAACTTTTTCAACATCTACTCCAAAGATTTCTTCTACTGCATATTTAACTTGAGTTTTGTTAGCGCGAGTGTCCACTTCGAAAGTGTACTTTTTATCTGCCATTACTTCAGAAGAACGCTCGGTAATGACCGGACGTTTAATAATATCACGTGCTTCCATTATCCAAGCACCTCCTCTACTTTTTCTACTGCAGCTTTAGTCATCACTAATTTATCGTGACCAACTAAATCTAAAACGTTAATGCCTGTTGCAGACACAACTGTGATTCCAGGGATGTTACGAGCAGCTAATGCTACGTTTTCATCTAAATCAGCAGTTACTACTAACGCTTTTTTATTGATTGAAAGGTTAGTTAACACTTTCACGAATTCTTTTGTTTTTGGAGCATCAAATGCTAAACCTTCAAGTACTACGATGCTTTCTTCACGCACTTTAGATGAAAGAGCTGATAGAAGAGCTAGACGACGTACTTTCTTAGGTAATTTATAGCTATAGCTACGTGGAACTGGACCGAATACAGTACCACCACCACGCCATTGTGGAGAGCGGATCGAACCTTGACGAGCACGACCTGTTCCTTTTTGCTTCCATGGTTTACGACCACCACCAGCTACTTCAGAACGATTTTTCACTTTATGATTACCTTGACGTAGTGAAGCACGTTGAGAAATGATAGCTTCAAATAGCACAGATTCGTTTGGTTCAATTCCGAAAACTTTATCGTTTAACTCGATTTCACCAACAGAAGATCCTGCTTGATTGAATAAAGACACCTTTGTCATTCCTGTTTCCTCCTTTCTTCAGAGAATTATTTCGATTTAATAGCAGCCTTAACAACTACTAGTGATTTACGAGAACCAGGAACATTACCTTTTACTAATAGTAGGTTACGTTCAGCATCCACTCTTACGATTTGTAAGTTTTGGATTGTTACTGTGTGCCCACCCATTTGACCAGGTAATTTCTTTTGTTTGAATACACGGTTCGGAGCAACTGGCCCCATTGAACCTGGACGACGGTGGTAACGAGATCCATGGGCCATTGGTCCACGAGATTGTCCGTGGCGTTTAATAACACCTTGGAAACCTTTACCTTTAGTAATACCTGTTACATCAATTACATCGCCTTCTGCAAAACTTTCTACGTTGACTTCTTGACCAACCTCGTAATTAGCTGTATCCAAGCCGCGGAATTCGCGGATGAAGCGCTTAGGAGCGGTGCTAGCTTTGGCTACGTGTCCTTTAGCAGGTTTGTTAGAAAGCTTTTCGCGCTTATCTTCAAAACCTAACTGAATTGCTTCGTATCCGTCTGTCTCAGCAGTTTTCTTTTGAAGTACTACGTTTGGAGTAGCTTCAATAACTGTTACAGGGATTAAGTCACCGTTCTCAGCAAATACTTGCGTCATACCGATTTTTCTACCTAAGATTCCTTTGGTCATCCGTCACACCTCCTATAATAATTTGTTGTTTTTTATCTTTTACCATTAAAGTTTGATTTCTATATCAACGCCAGATGGTAAGTCAAGCTTCATTAACGCATCAACAGTTTGTGGTGTTGGGTTAACGATATCGATAAGACGTTTATGCGTACGCATTTCGAATTGCTCACGAGAATCTTTATACTTATGAACAGCACGAAGAATCGTATACACAGATCTTTCAGTCGGAAGTGGAATCGGACCCGATACACTTGCACCTGAACGTTTAGCAGTTTCTACAATTTTCTCAGCAGATTGATCCAGGATTCTGTGATCATACGCTTTTAAACGAATACGAATTTTTTGTTTTGCCATTATTTTCCCTCCTTTTCGCCTATTTTCTAGACATTCTCCACGAAAATTTTCCGTACACTCGCCATGGCAAAGCGGCCGGGTGTGTCGGTAACCTCTCGTTTCATCGCAGTCAAAGACCAACATTCAACATTATATCCAATAAAAATAGAATATGCAAGTCTTTTTCTCAAATTCTTTTTATATGCTTCAACTTTATATATATTCATTTAAACAATACATTTTTTAGCCGTTTTCTAGTATATAAAATTATCACTAAAAATACAAATGAAATGAATGGTAGAAATCCCTGTCCACGAGTGTCATCTATAAAGAGTTTGATACTTCTTCTCATCAAAAGAAAAAGAGCTCACTTAGGAGCTCTCTCTTCTATAGTATATATACAATTCCAAACCAGCTAAAAATGATTAGTGGGATATTATAGCAAATAAATGTAGGCACTACTGTATCCCATATGTGATTATGCTGTCCGTCAACATTTAACCCAGCAGTTGGTCCAAGCGTGGAGTCGGATGCTGGCGATCCAGCATCTCCTAGTGCACCAGCTGTTCCTATTAGAGCTATAGTGGCTAAAGGACTTAACCCCAGCTCTAATGCCAAAGGAACAAAGATAGCTGCAATAATTGGAATCGTAGCAAAAGAAGAACCAATCCCTAAAGTTACGATTAAACCAATTACTAGCATTATTAAAACAGCCAAGCTTACGTTTCCTTCTAAAAGTTGTGCAGATGTCTCTACTAGACTTTCTATGTGTCCCGTTGAACTAATAACTGCAGCAAACCCATTTGCCGTAATCATTACAAAACCTACAAAGGCCATCATTCTCATACCTTCTGTTAATAGTAGGTCCGCTTCCTTCCATTTTAACGCTCCTGTAATATACAGCACTGTGATACCAGCTAAAGCCCCAGCTATCATTGAATCAGTCGCAATTTGGACATACAAGGCAGCAATCAAGGAAATGATAGTGAAAATCACACTACTAACTTTAACGTTCAGTTGTAATTCTTCTACATCCACTTCCTGTTGTTTGTATTGTCTTGGCTTTCTATATAATACAAACGCCATAACTAGTCCTGCCACCATTCCTAGGGCTGGTATTACCATTGCTTGAGGAATATCATTTAAATTGATTGCTAGACCAGATAAACCCATCTGAGTAGCTACGATCTCTTGGTAGATTGCACCGAAACCATATGGCAGCAACATGTATGGTGTAATCAATCCAAACGCTAAAATAGTTGCAATCAATCTACGGTCAATCTGAAGCATATTTAATACTTTCAAAATTGGCGGAACTAATAATGGGATAAATGCGATATGAATCGGGATTAAATTTTGCGAGAATATAGCCATCATCAGTAATAACAAGAATATTAATGTCTTAGCTAGACCAGTCTTCTGGGAATCCCCTTCTCTTCTTACAAGCTTAAGAATAGCTGCTACTAATAGCTCTGGTATTCCTGTCTTGGAGATAGCCACCGCAAAGCCTCCTAAAAGCCCGTAGCTAAGCGCTATTGTAGCTCCAGCACCTAATCCGCCCGTAAACGCTTCTATCGTTTCTGCGACCGATAAGCCTGCTGTGAGGCCTCCTACCAATGCACCTATAATCAATGAGAATACTACATTTATACGAAGTAGACTCAGAACTAACATAACTGTAACTGCCATTAGTACTGCATTCATTTTACACACTCACTTTCACACACTAGATTGCTAATATGATAGAAGTTTATATTCTTTTTTCTATAATGTCAATAGAATATACTATGCCAATAGTTAACATCCAAGCATTTTACAGTAGCCCACTAGCTTCTATATAAAAAAAAGCCTGACCTCCAATTGGAAATCAAGCTTTTTCTTATAAAGCAGCTTTGACTACTTTTCGATAGTACCCTGCAGAAAGAATTGCAAAGATGGAGTATAGAACAATATATATACCCATCGTGATCAATAAGGGAGCTACCAACTCGGTGCCAAATAAAATCCACCCCGATTTTACTGCAAAATAACTGTGTGCTAACCCTATGATTAATGGAAAGCCGAAGTTGAACAGCTGTTTACGTCGGATTCCACTCATAATTTCATTAGTAGTGAAGCCCATTTTTCGTAAAACTTTATAGGTACCTTTCTCTTCATCTGCCTCAGACATTTGCTTGAAGTACAGAATACTACCCGTAGCTATTAAAAACGCTAAGCCTAAAAATCCACTTATAAAAATAGTCATTCCAAGTGAGTCTAACATCTTTATACGATAATCTTCCTGAGATTCTACACTGATTGTGTTTGTTGCTCGGTCATTACCTGGAATAGGTATTTCAACTGACACTTTATTGGCTTCAAACACTTCTTGCGCCTTTATTAATTGATTTTCTTCCTTCAAATCCATACCAACTATTTTTTGATTCACAGTAAGAGGGTCATTAAGTAGCTTTTGAAAAAAAGAATCGGACACTACAACTGTAAATAAACCATAATTATGATAATCCGGTACTAACCGATCTTCCATCGCTTCTTTAATAAATATTTCCTCTTTTCCTGTAGAAGTATTGAACTGGATAGGTTTTTGTGATTCTATTCTTATGTTTTCTGCACTCAAACTATCATAACCCAGTATATAGCCTTCCCCTTCTTGTAATTGAATATTAGGAAGCTTATTTTGAATCGCATTAAGGCTTACAACTTGTATACCTAGCTCGGTGGATAAATTTTTATTTAATGCAGACTCCTTGACTAATAATGGGCGAACATCTGCTGGAACCTCTAGTAAATCTATATCATACCTGGTATATTGAATACCTTCTTTATCAAATTCCTCGACCAATTCGAAGCCAGTATCCTCATACATTATATAATCATAAGGTACTGCCTCTTTTGCTACTGAATCTGTGGAATAGTAAGAGATATAGGTTAATGTTAATATTGCTAGCGTAGTCGCTGACAATACTGTAATAGTAGTCAGAGACATGGCATTAGCCTTCATTCGGTGCATGATTGTGGATAAAGACAATACATCTTGAATAGACAGTAAACCTTTTTTACTTTTTCTTACAAAATTTAAGATTAATGCTACCGAGAATCGAAATACAAAATAGGTTCCGCCAATCGTTAAAGCAAGGATAGAAACCATTTTGAATAACAGTACATTAGCAGATGGTAAGTTATCCAAATCTAATAGTGTCGTCGATAAATAATAGCCATATCCTATAGAAATCAACCCTATAAATCCTAAAAACATCTGAAAGGCATTAAACTTTTTGACTCGCTCGTCTGCGACTGCAGTAGTTGTAATGAGAGCTAGCAGAGTTACTCTTTTGATTCTTATTGCAGTTTGTAGAATAACTATCAATAATAGTACGGAGAAAACAACTACAGTAGTCATTAGTGCTTCTATAGAAAATGTGAGCTCGACAAATGCATCCTTTTCTACTATTTTTAAGAGAATCATGACAAATATTCTGGAGGAAAGTAAACCTACTAATACACCAATGACAATCGCACTGAACCAGAGAATAATGTTCTCTATTGCTATTAGTCTAGCCACTAGGCTCTTGGACATTCCGACTAGCTGGTACAAGCCTATTTCCTTGCTCCGTCTGTTCATAAAAAGCTTATTAGCATAGAGTACAAAGAAAGTTACAATAAATAATAATAAATAGGAAGCTGTTTCTAATGCAGCTGCTGATCTTCCAGTCCCGATTTCATTAACGATTGCGGGATTATACTGTAATGTGACAAAGGAATAATATAATGAAACACTGAAGACTAAAGCAAAGACATAAAGATAATAACTCTTTATATTTTTCCTCATACTTCTTAGAACTAATTGATTAAGCGTCATAGCCATCACCACTTAATACACCTTGGGTATTCATGATCTCTTGGAAAAATTGCTTGCGATCCTTATCACCTTTATACAACTCCGAGTATATTTGACCGTCCTTTAGAAATAGAACACGTGTACAAAAGCTCGCAGCTACAGAATCATGCGTTACCATCATAATCGTAACTTTCTTTTCTTTGTTTATTTTTTCTAGATTACTTAACAACGCCGTAGCCGATTTAGAATCTAAAGCTCCAGTGGGCTCGTCTGCAAATACAATTGAAGGATTACCAACTAGTGCTCTTGCCGCCGATGTTCGTTGCTTTTGTCCACCAGATATCTCATTAGGATATTTGTTTAGAATATCTTCAATTCCTAACAGAGTTGTAATCTCCCTTATCTTTTCCTCCCCCTCGCTCTTAGAGGATTTTCCTACAGATAATGGTAGGTAAATATTTTCTTTAACTGTTAGTGTATCCAACAAATTATAATCCTGAAAGATAAAACCTAACTGTTCTCTTCTAAATTTGGAAAGCTTCTGTTCTTTCATTTTTTGAAGATTATTATTGTTAATCTCGATTAATCCAGATGTAACTTTATCAATGGAAGCTAAGACATTTAATAGCGTTGTTTTCCCTGAACCCGAAGGTCCCATAATTCCAACAAACTCTCCTTCTCGAACTTCTATGTCAATATCCTTTAATACTTCCTGAGTATTAGATTTTTTACCAAATACTTTTTTAATCTTGCGACCTCTTAAAATTACCATGGTCTACCTCCTACCTTTTATTAACTTCATTTTACCCATTAATTTAAGTAAAATCGTTCGTTTTAGGTGACAATCAAAGAAAGTAGATGACATTTTCGTCACCTACCTAGTATTTGTTGCATCTCATTTTGTAGTGGAAAGTGTAAGGAGAAGGTAGAACCCTGACCGATATCAGAAACAACGTTGATCCTGATCCCTAGCTTTTCAGCGGAATTCTTTGCTAAGTATAGACCCATTCCAGTTGAAGCAGCACTCTCTCGGCCAACCCTACCAGTAAAAGACTTTTCAAAAATTCTTGGCAAATCCGATTGCGCGATTCCTACTCCTTCATCTTGAATAGAAAGGATTAGGTGGCCTAAATCATCTGTAGAAGTAAAAATTCGAATTTCACTATTTTCATTACTATATTTCACTGCATTCGATATTAGCTGCCTTAGAATAAACGCTAGCCATTTCTGATCTGTTAGTATGACGTTTTCCAAGTCGCTAACCTCAAACCCTATATTTCGTTGTATACACCATGGCATCAACTCTTTAATTTCCTGAAATACTACTCTTTGTATAGTTACTTCCTCGATTACATTATCCTTTTCAATTGAAGGAAGTCGTGTTTTATGAAGCTGTTGATCTAAGAGCATATGCAGTCGAAGCCATTCTACTTCTAATTGCTTCTTAAGTGTTGGATCTTCTACATTGTCTATCATTAGTTTCATACTGGTTAGCGGTGTCTTCATCTCATGTATCCAGGAAAGAGTTTGATCCTTCTCTTCAAGAGAACTGGTATTGGAATCATTCAGTTCTTGTTTTCCGGTTAAAATTAGTACTTCTACCTCTTCTATAATCATTTTATCAAAAAGTGATTGTCCTTCTGGTAGTCTTGCTATAAGCTCATCGAAAGTCGGGTCACCCTGATTAATCTTTAAAATACTTTTTATAAACTTTGTTTCCCTAAAGTATCGCCATAAAAAGAATACTAAAAATAAAAGTAGGTTGGTACCATTCAAGTACACAATCGAAGTATTGGTAAAGGCAACGTCAACCGTCAGGAGAATATTGAGCCAAAGCTGGAAAAAGCCAAAAAATAAAATCCAGGCAATTCGCTCTCTAATATAATATAACAGTAACCTCATAGCTCCTCCTTAGTAACAGCTAGATAGCCTAATCCCTTCTTCGTTACAATAACCTCATCTAATCCAATTTGTTCTAACTTTAACCGCAATCTATTAACATTTACAGAAAGAGTATTATCATTTACAAACTTTTCATCGTCCCATAGCTTTCTCATGAGTTCATCTCTCGATACTATTTTATCTACAGATTGGACTAATACTCTAAGGATAAATAACTCATTCTTTGTAAGTTCAGCCTCTTGTTCCTCTTTGGAAATTGTACTTCTAGAGTAATCAATAATTGCACCATTCCAATGAACGATATCTGACTGTTCCTCTCCATAATCATACGTTCTTCTTAAAATAGCTTGAACCTTTGCTAATAAAACCTCCATATTGAAAGGCTTTTGAACAAAGTCATCCGCCCCCATCTGCATGGCCATGACCATATCCATTGGGTGATCTCGTGAGGAAAGAAATATAATAGGTACTTTAGAATGTCTTCGAATTTCTCGGCACCAATGGAAACCATCATATGCTGGCAGCTGTATATCTATCATAACTAACTCGGGTTTCTGTTCTAAAAAACTAGGAAGTACTTGTTGAAAATCAGTAGGGCCTATAACTTCAAATGACCATAGATGAAATTTTTCCTTTAATAAATTAAATATAGAAACATCATCTTCTATTAGCATAATTTTTCGCATATAATTACCTCCTAAACCCAGTGTACACAATTATACACATAAAAAAAACCATCTCGTCGTCACGAGATGGTTTTAACAGTTTAAATAAGATTACTTAGTGATAGTAGCAACTACACCAGCGCCTACAGTACGTCCACCCTCACGGATAGAGAATTTAGTACCTTCTTCGATAGCGATTGGAGAGATTAGAGAAACAGTCATTTCGATGTTATCTCCAGGCATAACCATTTCTACGCCTTCTGGTAAGTTACAAACACCTGTTACGTCAGTTGTACGGAAGTAGAACTGAGGACGGTAGTTTGAGAAGAATGGAGTATGACGTCCACCCTCTTCTTTAGAAAGAACATAAACTTCAGCTTTGAAGTCTGTGTGTGGTGTAATTGAACCTGGTTTAGCTAATACTTGACCACGTTGGATCTCTTCACGAGAAACCCCACGAAGAAGAGCACCAATGTTGTCGCCAGCTTCTGCATAGTCAAGAAGTTTACGGAACATTTCAACACCTGTTACAGTAGTTGATTTCGCTTCTTCAGAAATACCGATGATGTCTACAACGTCACCGATTTTAACTTGTCCACGCTCAACACGTCCAGTAGCAACTGTACCACGACCAGTGATTGAGAATACATCCTCAACTGGCATCATGAATGGTTTGTCAGTTTGACGTTCTGGTGTTGGAATGTAGCTATCTACAGCGTCCATTAATTCAACGATTTTTTCTTCCCATTCTGGCTCTCCTTCAAGAGCTTTAAGAGCAGAACCTTTGATTACTGGAATGTCGTCGCCTGGGAAATCGTATTCAGAAAGAAGGTCACGAACTTCCATTTCAACTAATTCAAGTAATTCTTCGTCGTCTACCATGTCACATTTGTTCATGAATACAACTAGGTATGGAACACCTACTTGTTTAGATAAAAGAATGTGTTCACGAGTTTGTGGCATTGGGCCATCAGCAGCAGATACTACTAAGATCCCGCCGTCCATTTGAGCTGCACCTGTGATCATGTTTTTAACATAGTCAGCATGCCCTGGGCAGTCTACGTGAGCGTAGTGACGAGTGTCAGTTTCATATTCAACGTGAGAAGTGTTGATTGTAATTCCGCGCTCTTTTTCTTCAGGAGCGTTATCGATGTCAGCGTAAGATTTCGCTACTCCACCCATTTTTTTAGAAAGAACTGTAGCGATTGCAGCAGTTAAAGTTGTTTTACCATGGTCAACGTGTCCGATTGTACCAACGTTAGCATGTGTTTTGGAACGGTCAAATTTTTCTTTAGCCATTAGAGAAATCCTCCTCAGTAATTGTTAGTTTTTTTTATGATAAAAGATAGGGACAAGTAGTCCCTATAATTCATACACTACAAGAAAGTTATGCTTGAATCAAGATGAAAAATTAATTATTCACCTTTATGTTTTTTGATAATTTCTTCAGCAATTGATTTTGGAACATCTTCATAGTGGTCAAATACCATCGAGAATACTCCTCGACCTTGTGTATTTGAACGTAATGACGTTGCATATCCAAACATTTCAGCAAGTGGAACCATTGCACGTACTACTTGTGCGTTACCACGAGCGTCCATACCTTCAACGCGTCCACGACGAGATGTGATATCACCCATGATGTCTCCTAAATATTCTTCAGGAATAACAACTTCTACCTTCATGATTGGCTCAAGAAGTGCAGGGTTTACTTTAGATACAGCATTTTTCAATGCCATAGATGCTGCAATTTTAAATGCCATCTCATTCGAGTCAACATCATGGTATGATCCGTCGAATAATTTAGCTTTGATATCGATTAATGGGAATCCAGCGATTACCCCGTTGTCAAGAGAGTCACGAAGACCTGCTTCAACAGCTGGGATATATTCACGTGGTACTACCCCACCAACGATAGCATTTTCAAATTCAAAGCCTTTTCCTTCTTCGTTTGGTGAGAATTCAATCCAAACGTGTCCGAATTGACCACGTCCACCAGATTGGCGAACGAATTTACCTTCAACTTGTGCCGATGAACGGAAAGTTTCACGGTAAGATACTTGAGGAGCACCTACGTTAGCTTCTACTTTGAATTCGCGACGCATACGGTCAACTAGAATATCAAGGTGAAGTTCACCCATACCAGCGATGATTACTTGACCAGTTTCTTGGTCAGTGTGTACGCGGAATGTTGGATCTTCTTCAGCTAATTTTTGTAGAGCTTGACCCATTTTATCTTGGTCAGCTTTTGTTTTAGGTTCTACTGAAAGTGAGATAACTGGCTCTGGGAATTCCATAGACTCAAGAATTACTAGAGATTTTTCATCACAAAGTGTGTCACCAGTTGTTGTATCTTTTAAGCCTACTGCTGCAGCGATATCTCCAGCATAAACTTGTGAGATCTCTTCACGAGAGTTAGCATGCATTTGTAGGATACGTCCTACGCGCTCACGCTTACCTTTAGTAGAGTTTTGTACATAAGAACCAGATTGAAGAGTACCAGAGTATACGCGGAAGAAAGTTAATTTACCAACGTAAGGGTCAGTCATAACTTTAAACGCTAACGCAGAGAATGGTTCAGAATCGTCAGAGTGACGTTCTACTTCTTCTTCGCTATCTGGATCGATACCTTTCATAGCTGGAATATCAAGTGGTGATGGAAGGTAAGCAACTACTGCATCAAGAACTTTTTGAACACCTTTGTTTTTGAATGCTGTACCACATACTACTGGGTAGAATTCTACGTTAAGGGTACCTTTACGGATACCAGCAACTAATTCTTCGTTCGTAATTTCTTCTCCACCAAGATATTTTTCCATTAGATCTTCATCAAGCTCAGCTACCGCTTCAACTAGTTTTTCACGGTATTCTTCAGCTTGTGCTTTATATTCTTCTGGAATTTCAACTTCTTGGATATCAGTACCTAAGTCGTTTCCGTATAAAGTAGCTTTCATTGACACTAGGTCGATGATTCCGCTGAATTCATCTTCAGCACCAATTGGTAACTGAATTGGGTGAGCGTTAGCTTGTAAACGGTCACGAAGAGTTCCTACAGAATATAAGAAATCCGCACCTGTTTTGTCCATTTTGTTTACGAAAACAATACGTGGTACGCCATAAGTTGTAGCTTGACGCCATACTGTTTCAGTTTGTGGTTCAACACCAGATTGAGCATCTAGTACTGTAACCGCACCATCAAGTACACGAAGTGAACGTTCAACTTCAACAGTGAAGTCTACGTGTCCAGGTGTATCGATAATATTTACACGGTGATTATCCCAAGCAGCTGTTGTCGCAGCAGAAGTGATAGTGATACCACGTTCTTGCTCTTGCTCCATCCAGTCCATTTGTGAAGCACCCTCATGAGTTTCCCCAATTTTGTGGATTTTACCAGTGTAGTATAGAATACGCTCCGTAGTAGTCGTTTTACCAGCATCGATGTGAGCCATGATACCGATATTACGTGTTTTTTCTAAGGAGAACTCTCTAGCCATATTGTATTTCTCCTTTCAATTTCGGATTAGAGTATGATTGTATTAGAATCTTACCAACGATAGTGAGCAAATGCTTTGTTAGCTTCCGCCATTTTATGCATATCTTCACGTTTCTTAACAGAAGCACCAGTGTTGTTAGATGCATCAAGAATTTCATTAGCTAAACGCTCTTCCATAGTTTTTTCTCCACGAAGACGTGAATAGTTTACTAGGTAGCGAAGACCTAAAGTATAACGACGGTCAGGACGTACTTCAACCGGTACTTGGTAGTTAGCACCACCAACACGACGAGCACGAACTTCAAGAACTGGCATAATGTTAGTTAATGCAGCTTCAAATACTTCTAATGCATCTTTACCAGAACGTTCTTTCACAAGATCAAACGCACCGTATAGAATTTTTTGAGAAGTACCTCTTTTACCGTCAATCATCATTTTATTAATTAAACGAGTTACTAGTTTCGAATTATATATTGGATCTGGTAACACGTCACGTTTGGAAACAGGACCTTTACGAGGCATGTGTTTTCCTCCTTTCGACGAATGTCAATTTATTAAATAGATTATTTTTTAACTTTAGGGCGTTTTGCACCGTATAGAGAACGGCTTTGCATACGACCAGTAACACCAGCTGTGTCAAGAGCACCACGTACGATATGGTAACGTACCCCTGGTAAATCTTTTACACGTCCTCCGCGGATAAGTACAACACTATGTTCTTGTAGGTTGTGCCCTTCTCCTGGAATATAAGCTGTTACCTCTAACGTATTTGTTAAACGTACACGAGCGTATTTACGAAGTGCTGAGTTTGGTTTTTTCGGCGTCATTGTCCCAACACGAGTACAAACCCCACGCTTTTGTGGCGAGTTTAGATCTGTAGCAGATTTTTTAAAGCTATTGTAGCCTTTTCCTAATGCTGGAGACTTTGATTTCGTGATGTTGGATTTACGAGGCTTACGTACCAATTGGTTAATTGTAGGCATCGATTATTCCTCCCTTCATTTGTTCTTTTAATACCACACATCCAGGTGGTTCATTTTTTGGGTAAAAACAAAGTCTTTGTGCTTCACACAAAAACTGTTACACAGTAATAGCCACAACGGAAGCGCCTAAACGCAATCCACAGGCTCTACCAAGGTCTATTTTAGACTCGACATAGGTAATTGGTACATCATTTTCTGTTGCTGTCTGACGTGCTAATTCAATGATTCTCAATTCTACATCAAGTGCAATATATACTTCTTTGACAAGCCCTTTTTTCATTGCTTTTACTGCTTGCTTTGTACCTATGATCGTTTTGTCTGCTTGTTTTACTTTTTCATAAGACATTTACATATCCTCCAAAGCTACAAGTCCGATAACTATCAACCTTAAATATATTATCATTCCCTGCAAAAAGTGTCAACACTTAACAAGAAAATATTAGGGAGAATTATTATTAACTCTCCCTAATATAAAGTTACTCTGCGTTTACTGCTTCTTTTTGTGCATCTGATTCGTTTTTAGTTATTTGGATTTGACGGTAACGTTGCATACCAGTACCAGCAGGAACTAGTTTACCAATAATTACGTTTTCTTTCAATCCAAGTAACTCATCACGTTTTCCTTTAATCGCTGCATCTGTTAAGACACGAGTCGTTTCTTGGAATGACGCTGCTGATAAGAATGATTCTGTTTCAAGAGAAGCTTTTGTAATACCAAGGATAACTGGGCGACAAGTTGCAGGAATCTTACCTTGTAGTACTGCTTCTTTGTTCGCTTCAGCAAATTGATGAATATCTAATAGTGAGCCAGGAAGCAAGTCAGTTTCTCCCGCTTCAATTACGCGCACTTTACGAAGCATTTGGCGAACCATTACTTCGATATGCTTATCACCAATTTCTACCCCTTGCATACGATAAACTTTTTGTACTTCTTTTAACAAGTACTCTTGAACAGTTGAAACATCTTTTACTTTTAACAATTCTTTAGGATCAATAGAACCTTCAGTTAATACTTGCCCACGATGAATAACGTCATTAACTTGAACTTTTAGACGAGCATTGTATGGAGCTAAGTATTTACGAGTCTCTACATTACCTTGAATTGTAATTTCTTTTTGTCCTTCTCTAATCTCTTCGATTTCAGTAACTGTACCTGTAATCTCTGAAATAACCGCTTGCCCTTTTGGATTACGAGCTTCGAAGATCTCTTGAATACGTGGAAGACCTTGTGTGATATCATCACCGGCAACCCCACCTGTATGGAATGTACGCATTGTTAACTGAGTACCTGGTTCCCCGATAGATTGAGCAGCGATAATACCTACCGCTTCCCCTACTTCTACCTTGTCACCTGTAGCTAAGTTTAAGCCGTAACATTTTTTACATACACCATGTTTCGTATTACAAGTAAATGCTGAGCGGATAGTTAATTGAGTAATTCCAGCATCTTCAATCAAACGCGCGATTTCATTAGTAATTAAGCCGTCTCTTTCTAAAATAACATGCCCTTTTTCAGGATGGAAAATTGTTTTCTTCGTATGACGACCAACAATACGTTCGCCAAACTCTTCAATAACTTCCGTTCCTTCCATAAGAGAACCTATTAGTAAGCCACGGTCAGTACCACAGTCATCCTCACGTACGATTACATCTTGCGCTACATCAACAAGACGACGAGTCAGGTAACCTGAATCGGCTGTTTTAAGTGCTGTATCGGCAAGACCTTTACGGGCACCATGTGTAGAGATGAAATATTCAAGTACTGTTAAACCTTCACGGAACGATGACTTGATCGGAAGTTCGATAATTCGACCAGCCGGATTGGCCATCAGACCACGCATACCTGCAAGTTGAGTAAAGTTGGACGCGTTACCACGGGCACCAGAGTCACTCATCATGAAGATCGGGTTCATATTATCTAATGATTTCATTAGTTTTTCTTGAATAACTTCTTTTGCTCTACTCCAATGTCCAATAACGCTTGCATAACGCTCTTCTTCTGTTATTAGACCACGACGGAATTGTTTCAATACTTTATCTACTTTTCCTTGTGCTTCTTCAAGAATCTCACCTTTGTCTGGAAGTACGACGATATCAGAGATACCGATAGTTATACCAGCCTTAGTGGAGTACTTAAATCCAAGTGCTTTCATACGGTCAAGCATTTTAGAAGTTTCTGTAATATGGAAACGTGTAAATACTTCAGCGATGATATTACCTAAAATTTTCTTCTTGAATGGTTGAACAAGTTCCATAGATTCAATATGTTTTTTCACATCTGTTGTAGTAGAGATGAAATATTTTTCAGGTGTTTCAATTTGTAAATTATAATCCGTTGGTTCGTTAATGTACGGGAACGTTTCAGGAAGTATTTCGTTAAAAATAACTTTACCTACAGTAGTTAATAACAACATCTTGTTTTGTTCTTCCGTAAACGTCGGATTTTTTAATGATGATGCAGCAATTGCAATACGAGTATGCAAATGTACATGACCAGTGTTATAAGCGATTAACACTTCTTCTGGACCGTAGAATGTAGAACCTTCACCCATTGCACCTTTACGCTCTAGTGTTAAGTAATAGTTACCTAATACCATATCTTGAGAAGGTGTAACAACTGGTTTACCATCTTTAGGGTTCAAAATGTTTTGTGCTGCAAGCATTAATAGACGAGCTTCCGCTTGTGCTTCTGCTGATAAAGGAACGTGAACAGCCATTTGGTCACCATCAAAGTCAGCGTTATATGCTGTACATACTAGAGGGTGAAGACGAATTGCACGGCCTTCTACTAATGTTGGTTCAAATGCCTGGATACCTAGACGGTGAAGAGTAGGTGCGCGGTTTAATAAAACCGGATGCTCCTTGATTACATCTTCTAGTACATCCCAAACCTCTGGATGCATGCGCTCGATTTTGCGTTTTGCACTCTTAATATTATGTGCCAAGCCGCGTTCCACTAGCTCTTTCATAACAAACGGTTTAAATAACTCGATTGCCATCTCTTTTGGAAGACCACATTGGTACATTTTTAAGTTTGGTCCTACTACGATAACCGAACGACCAGAATAGTCTACACGTTTACCAAGTAAGTTTTGACGGAAACGACCTTGTTTCCCTTTAAGCATGTGAGAAAGTGATTTCAACGGACGGTTACCTGGTCCTGTTACCGGACGGCCACGACGACCATTATCAATCAATGCATCTACTGCTTCTTGTAGCATACGCTTTTCATTTTGAACGATGATGCTTGGAGCACCTAAGTCTAATAAGCGTTTTAAACGGTTATTACGGTTGATTACACGACGGTATAGATCATTTAAATCAGATGTAGCAAAGCGTCCACCATCTAATTGAACCATCGGACGTAATTCTGGTGGAATTACCGGAAGAACATCTAAGATCATCCAATCTGGCTTATTCCCTGAGTTACGGAATGATTCAACTACTTCTAAACGTTTAATCGCACGTGTACGACGTTGACCTTGAGCTGTTTTCAACTCTTCTTTTAGGTGTTCAGTTTCACTTTCTAGATCTATTTCTGATAATAGACGCTTAATAGCCTCTGCACCCATAGCTGCTTGGAATTTGCTGCCAAACTTATCTCGGTATGCACGGTATTCTTTTTCAGAAAGTAATTGTTTCTTTTCAAGAGGTGTATCCGCTGGTTCGATTACTACGTACGAAGCAAAGTAAATTACTTCCTCAAGTGATCTTGGAGACATATCCAAAATCAGACCCATACGGCTTGGAATACCTTTGAAATACCAAATATGTGATACAGGAGCTGCCAATTCAATGTGTCCCATACGCTCACGACGGACTTTCGAACGCGTAACCTCAACTCCACATCGATCACAAACTACGCCTTTATAACGAACACGTTTGTATTTACCACAATGACATTCCCAGTCTTTAGTTGGACCGAAAATACGCTCACAGAATAACCCATCTTTTTCAGGTTTTAGTGTACGATAGTTAATTGTTTCAGGTTTTTTTACTTCTCCATAAGACCATGAACGAATTTTATCTGGTGAAGCTAAACCAATTTTCATATACTCAAAATTATTAACGTCTATCAAGGAGCCTACCTCCCTTTAGTCTTGAGTCTTTAGAAAGACCTTCCAAGTAGCTCTGCATCATGCAATTTAATACGGAAATACGGACAGGCATCACCTGTCCGATTTTTTATCTAATCAATTATTCCTGCTTTGCCTTACTCTAAGTTTCCAACTGGCTCTTCTTCATTAGCTAGTGGTAATAAACCAAGCGCATCAGCTGCCGGAATATCGTCATCTTCATCTAAATCGCGAAGTTCAATTTCTTCTTCGTCAATTGTTAACATCTTAACATCCATACCTAAACTTTGAAGTTCTTTAATCAATACTTTGAATGATTCAGGAACACCTGGTTCAGGAACGCTTTCTCCTTTAACGATCGCTTCATATGTTTTCACACGTCCAACCACGTCATCAGATTTAACTGTTAAGATTTCTTGTAATGTATAAGCAGCACCATAAGCTTCTAGTGCCCATACTTCCATCTCACCAAAACGTTGTCCACCGAATTGCGCTTTACCTCCAAGAGGCTGTTGCGTAACAAGTGAATAAGGTCCTGTTGAACGAGCATGAAGCTTATCATCAACCATGTGGGCAAGTTTGATCATATACATAACCCCTACAGATACGCGGTTATCAAATGGTTCACCTGAACGACCATCATATAGAGTCGTTTTACCATCACGGTTTAAGCCTGCTTCTTCCATTGTGTTCCAAACATCTTCCTCGTTGGCACCATCAAATACTGGTGAAGCCATGTGTACACCAAGAAGTCTAGAAGCCATACCTAAGTGAAGCTCTAATACTTGCCCGATATTCATACGAGAAGGTACCCCTAGTGGATTTAACATAATATCTACTGGTGTTCCGTCTGGAAGGAAAGGCATATCTTCTTCCGGTAGTATACGAGAGATTACCCCTTTGTTACCATGTCGTCCGGCCATTTTATCCCCTACAGAGATTTTACGTTTTTGAACGATATAAGCACGTACTAATTGGTTAACGCCAGGTGATAACTCATCGCCATCTTCACGATTGAAGACTTTAACGTCTAATACAATTCCGCCTGCACCATGAGGTACACGTAGAGATGTATCGCGAACTTCACGCGCTTTTTCCCCGAAAATAGCATGAAGTAAACGTTCTTCAGCAGTAAGTTCTGTAACCCCTTTAGGTGTTACTTTACCAACTAAAATATCTCCGTCTCTTACTTCTGCACCAACACGGATAATCCCACGGTCATCTAAGTTACGTAATGCATCTTCTCCGACGTTTGGAATATCTCTAGTGATTTCTTCTGGCCCAAGCTTCGTGTCACGTGATTCTGATTCGTATTCTTCTATATGCACAGAAGTATAGACATCATCTTTCACAAGACGTTCACTCATAATTACAGCATCCTCGTAGTTGTATCCGTCCCATGTCATGAAGGCTACTAGTACGTTACGTCCTAGTGCAAGCTCTCCTTGTTCCATAGATGGACCATCTGCAAGAATATCTAAAGGTTTAACACGATCTCCAACTTTAACAATTGGACGTTGGTTAATAGATGTACCATGGTTGGAACGCTCAAATTTGTGTACTTTATAAGTTGTTAAGTCACCTTTAACTTCTTTTCCGTCCACTTCTTCAATTCGACGCACGCGAATTTCCTTCGCTTCTACGTGTTCTACAATTCCGTGATATTTCGCAATAACCGCTGCACCAGAGTCACGTGCATTGACGTGTTCCATACCAGTTCCGACAAACGGAGCTTCTGGGTTTAAAAGAGGAACCGCTTGACGTTGCATGTTCGCTCCCATTAGGGCACGGTTAGAGTCATCATTTTCTAAGAAAGGAATACATGCTGTCGCTGCAGAAACTACTTGCTTCGGCGAAACGTCCATGTAATCGATTTGATCTCTTCTAAATACCGTGTTATCTCCACGGAAACGACCAACTACTTCTTCGTTTTTGAAAGCACCATCTTCAGATAATGGCGAGTTTGCTTGCGCAACAACGTAGTTGTCCTCTTCATCAGCTGTTAGGTAGTCAATACGAGAAGTCACAAGACCTGTTTCAGGATCCACACGACGGTATGGTGTTTCGATAAATCCAAATTTATTTACTTTCGCAAAACTGGAAAGTGAGTTAATTAATCCAATGTTTGGTCCCTCAGGAGTTTCAATCGGACACATACGACCATAGTGAGAGTAGTGAACGTCACGTACTTCGAACCCTGCACGCTCACGCGTTAAACCACCGGGTCCTAAAGCAGATAGACGACGCTTATGAGTCAACTCTGCAAGTGGGTTTGTTTGGTCCATGAACTGAGATAACTGCGAGCTACCAAAGAATTCCTTGATAGATGCAATAACTGGACGAATATTTATCAGCTGTTGTGGAACAATTGCTTGTGTATCGTTAATAGACATACGCTCACGAACTACACGTTCCATACGAGAAAGACCAATACGGAATTGGTTTTGCAGTAACTCTCCAACTGAACGTAAACGACGGTTACCAAGATGGTCAATATCATCTGTGTTTCCAACGTTGAATAATAGGTTAAAGAAGTAACCAATAGATGAAACGATGTCAGCAGGCGTAATGTTTTTAACTTCTGTTTCCACATACGCATTACTAATTACGTTAATTTCTTTTTGCTCTTCATCATTTGGCGCATAAATTTTAATCGATTGAACCGTAATATCGTCTTCTAACACTCCACCTACTTGAGAGAATGTTTTAAAGCCAATTCCGTTTTCCAGATGTGGAATCAGTCTGTCTAATACACGACGATCAATCAGCGTACCAGCTTCAACTAAGATTTCACCTGTTTCAGGATCCACTAGCGTTTCTGCTACCGTTTGGTTAAATAAACGATTTTTAATATGCAATTTTTTGTTCATTTTGTAACGACCAACATTAGCTAAGTCATAGCGTTTTGGGTCAAAGAAGCGAGAGTATAGCAAGCTCTTTGCACTTTCCACTGTTGGTGGCTCACCAGGACGTAAGCGTTCATAGATTTCTAATAACGCTTTTTCAGTAGTTTCTGTATTGTCCTTTTCAAGCGTGTTACGTAAATACTCATTGTCACCGATTAAATCAATGATTTCTTGATCTGAACCGAAACCTAAAGCACGAAGTAAAACAGTTACTGGTAATTTACGAGTTCTATCAATACGAACATAGACTACGTCCTTTGCATCAATCTCGTATTCCAGCCATGCACCACGGTTAGGAATAACTGTAGCACCAAAGCCTTTTTTACCATTTTTGTCAGTTTTGTCATGGAAGTACACACTTGGTGAACGGACTAGCTGAGATACGATTACTCGCTCTGCACCATTAATTACGAAAGTTCCGGTTTCTGTCATTAGTGGGAAATCACCCATAAAGACATCCTGTTCCTTCACTTCATCCGTTTCTTTGTTATGAAGACGTACTTTTACGCGTAGTGGTGCTGCGTATGTTGCGTCACGTTCTTTTGATTCATCGACTGAATACTTTGGTTCATTCAAACTATAGTCGACAAATTCCAATGATAGATTGCCTGTAAAATCCTCGATTGGTGAAATATCTTTAAACATTTCACGTAAACCTTCTTCAAGGAACCATTCATAAGATGCTGTTTGAATCTCAATAAGATTCGGTAACTCTAGCACCTCACTAATACGCGCAAAACTTCTACGCTGGCGGTGTTGTCCGTACTGAACTAGTTGACCTGTCAACTCATTCACCCCTCAATTAAAGCGATATTAGGTCTTTTCGATATAGACATTTTGGTGTATGATATCGAAAGACAAAAAGAAAACGAGTTCTTAATAAGAGCTCATTTTTGATTCACCAAACTTTTCTCGGCCAGTATACCCATAAAGTATAGCTTTTATACAAAAGGGCATAAGTCCTCAAAATAATATTTTTGCATTTTATTATAATATCATAGCGATTTTGTCAAGTCAATCTTTTGTACCTTTTATAATCCAATAACCTTTTTCTTTGTTCACAACTTCTACTTGACCAAAAATCTCTTCTAAAAAACTAAAAGTAGATGGTGCCCCTTGTTTCTTTTGAATTACAACCCACAATTCTCCCCCTGAAACTAATTTTTCATAGGAATCCTTATAGAAACGAAATATAGTCTCTTTTCCAGCGCGAATAGGTGGATTAGTTATAATAGCCGCAAAGTTTGCAGTTTCCACTGCTGACAACCCATCACTTTCATAGATTCGCACATTTTGTACCCCGTTAGCAGCCGCATTTTTTACTGCAAGTTGGATTGCACGTGTGTTAACATCTACTAAATGAACTGTTCTTTCTTCATTTGCTTTTGCAACGGCAAGTCCAATTGGACCGTACCCACAGCCCACATCCAATATATCTCCTTCGAGATCTGGGGCACTAAAAGCATCAATTAATACACGGGAGCCAAAATCTACTTCGCTCTTACTAAATACACCAGCATCTGTTTCAAACCGAAAATTATGACCAAGTAATTTAAAATTCCAATGTTGAGGCTTACTTTCCGTTTGAGGTTTTCTAGAATAATAATGTTCAGACACCGTTTAACCCTCCATCATACATACGAAGAAAAGCCCGTCGTATATAGACGAGCTTTTTCCCCGAGTTGTACCAGAAATTACTTAACTTCTACGTTAGCGCCTACTTCTTCAAGTTGAGCTTTCATAGCTTCTGCATCTTCTTTAGATACGCCTTCTTTAATAGCTTTAGGAGCGTTATCTACTACTTCTTTAGCTTCTTTCAAGCCAAGACCAGTGATTTCACGAACTACTTTGATTACTTTGATTTTTTGGTCGCCTGCAGATGCAAGGATTACGTCAAATTCAGTTTGCTCTTCAGCAGCAGCAGCACCGCCACCAGCTGCAGCAGCTACAGGTGCAGCAGCAGTAACACCGAATTCTTCTTCGATTGCTTTTACTAAGTCGTTTAATTCAAGAACTGTCATTGATTTGATAGCTTCTAAGATTTGCTCATTATTCATTTTATTTTCCTCCTATTATTGGGTATGTTAGGCTATTAGCCGGTTTTTTGTCGAAGAGTTGCATAATGAATTATGCGCCTTGTTCTTCTTTTTGTTCTGCAACAGCTTTTGTTGCAAGTGCGAAATTGCGCACTGGAGCTTGAAGTACAGATAAAAGCATTGAAAGAAGTCCTTCGCGTGATGGAAGTTCTGCAAGTGCTTTTACATCTTCAGCTGAAGATACGTTACCTTCGATGATCCCTGCTTTAATTTCTAATTGTTCGTTCTTTTTAGCAAAATCGTTGATGATTTTTGCAGGAGCAACTACGTCTTCGTTAGAGAATGCAACAGCATTTGGTCCAACTAAGAATTCGTTGATCGCATCAACACCCGCGATTTCAGTAGCACGACGTGTAAGTGAGTTTTTATAAACTTTGAACTCAACGCCAGCTTCACGAAGTTGTTTACGTAATTCCGTAACTTGTGCAACGTTTAAACCACGGTAATCAACAACTACTACTGAAGCAGCAGCTTTAAATTTACCAGCGATATCGTCTACAATTACTTTTTTTGTTTCGATTGCTTTGCTCATCTTGGCACCTCCTATAAGAATTGGCCATTTATACCGACAAAAGAAAAGCCTCTGATCTACGGATAGACACAGAGGCAGAAAGTCATCATCTAATTAGAATCTGAATTTACGTGTCCTCGGTAGGATATTAAGTGACAAGTCACTCCTACTGTCTTCGGTACAAATGTATATTACACAACAAAAGTCATCTTATCAGATAGACTATAGGTTGTCAATTATTATTTTACTGATTGAGCATCAACTTTAATAGCTGGGCCCATTGTAGTTGTTACATTTACAGATTTCATGTAAACACCTTTTGATGCAGCTGGTTTAGCTTTTTGAATTACTTCAAATACTGCCATGAAGTTTTCTACTAATTTGTCGTCTTCGAAAGAAACTTTTCCGATAGGTGCATGAATAATCCCTGCTTTGTCAGCACGGTATTCTACTTTACCAGCTTTAATTTCTTCAATCGCTTTAGTAACATCAAATGTAACAGTACCAGTTTTAGGGTTTGGCATTAAACCTTTTGGTCCAAGTACTCGACCGATTTTACCAACTTCACCCATCATGTCAGGAGTAGCTACGATTACATCGAAGTCAAACCATCCTTGTTGGATTTTGTTGATATATTCCACGTCACCTACATAGTCTGCACCTGCAGCTTCAGCTTCTTTAAGTTTTTCACCTTTAGCAAAAACTAATACGCGTTGAGTTTTACCAGTTCCGTTTGGAAGTACTACTGCTCCACGGATTTGTTGGTCGTTTTTACGAGTATCAATTCCTAGACGGAAAGCAACTTCAACTGTTGCATCAAAATTAACTGTGCTAGTTTTTTTAGCAAGTTCAATTGCTTCTTTAGCTGAATACGTAGTATTTTTGTCAACTAATTTAGCAGCTTCTTGTAACTTTTTACCTTTGTTAGCCATTTTAAAATGTCCTCCTTGATAGTGGTTTTAGCGGAATAAACCTCCCACGTGTAAAGGTTGCAGTTATTCTAAGGAACAACTACAACCTTCCAAAAAACAATTGCTTCATATCAAAATCACATAAAGTATTAGTCTTCGATCGTAATACCCATGCTACGTGCTGTACCTTCAACCATCAACATAGCTGTTTCAACAGATGCAGCGTTTAGATCTGGCATTTTTTGTTCAGCGATTTCGCGAACTTTTTCACGTTTAACTGTCGCCACTTTAACGCGGTTCGGTTCACCTGATCCAGATTGAATTCCTGCTGCTACTTTAAGTAACACTGCTGCCGGCGGAGTTTTTGTAATGAATGTAAAAGAACGATCTTCAAATACAGAAATTTCAACCGGAATGATTAGACCTGCTTGATCAGCAGTACGTGCGTTGAACTCCTTACAGAATCCCATGATATTAACACCTGCTTGTCCTAATGCAGGACCAACCGGTGGAGCTGGATTAGCTTTACCAGCAGGAATTTGTAATTTAACAACTTTAATCACTTTTTTAGCCACGAGACACACCTCCTTAAGTCCGTGATGTGGTAATTGGGTTGCCCCTCCCACTCAAATATCTGTCTCTCAGCTCTGCGCTGATAACATTTAGAAAATTCATGCAGACTTTTTTTCAGTCTGACCTTTGAAATGATACCACTTATCCATTTTTTTAGCAAGTATAAATTATACTTTAATTACTTGTTCGAAATCTAGCTCCATATTCGTTTCGCGTCCGAACATATCTATAGAAACAGTAACTTTTCCTTTTTCTGCCTCGATTGCTTCTACTTTACCTTGGAAATGAGCAAATGGCCCTTCTAGTACTTCTACTAATTCTCCAACTGAGAAATCTACCTCGACTTTGCGATCGTTCATACCCATTTGCTTCAGCATAGATTGAACCTCTTCTGGAGCAAGCGGTGTAGGCTTTGTCCCTCCACCTGATGAACCTAGGAATCCAGTTACTCCTGGTGTGTTACGTACTACATACCAAGCGTCGTCAGTCATGATTAACTCTACAAAAACATACCCAGGGAATGTTTTTCTTGTAACCACACGTTTTTTTCCATCTTTAAAATCTGTTTCTTCTTGTTCCGGGATGAACACTCGGAATATCTTGTCAGACATCCCCATTGTTTCTACACGCTTTTCTAAATTTGCTTTTACTTTATTTTCATACCCAGAGTACGTATGAACGACATACCAATTTTTTTCCATAGTGTCAGGACTAGACGTCCTTCCCTCCTTTTCTAAGACAAATGAAAAAACCCGTTCGTTGACTAAGACGGGCTATTTTCAGATATTTACATGCTACAAACTTATAACTCCAAGTACCAACGGAACAATTCAGAAATACCTAAGTCCACTACTGCAAAGAATACAGCCATTACCGCTACTGTTGCAAGCACAATGATTGTGTACCGTGTTAGCTCTTTGCGTTTTGGCCAACTTACTTTTCTCATTTCTGACCCTACGTTTTTAAAAAACCCACTAATATTAGCCATTTAGTTGAACCTCCACATGAATATCTATCTTCTTACATACTCATAATGTTTGTTTGTGTACTGTATGAGCATTACAATGCGTGCAGTATTTTTTTCTCTCTATACGAACAGAACCGCTCTCTTTAGACGCTGGAACTGTATAATTGCGATTACCACATTCTACGCAACTCAAGACGATTTTTTTAGTCATAATCTCACCTTTTTGGTGTATAAGTCTTTTTCAAGATTATCACCTTAGACTTACTGTGTCAACAAAATCCCAAATTATGCATAATTACTTCCAATCTCCATATAACGCTCTAGCTTACGCTTTACTCTTTGCAAGGCATTATCGATAGACTTAACATGTCTATTCAATTCCTCGGATATCTCTTGATAGGATTGGCCATCTAGATATAAGGAGAGCACCTGCTGCTCAAGCTCGCTTAAAATTTCACCCATTTTACCTTCCATGTAATCATAGTTTTCTCTGTTTATGATTAACTCCTCTGGGTCGTCTACCACAGATCCTGCGATAATATCCATAAGTGTACGGTCCGATTCTTCATCATAGATCGGCTTGTCCAAGGAAATATATGAATTGAGCGGAATATGCTTTTGCCTGGTAGCTGTTTTAATAGCAGTAATAATCTGCCTTGTAATACATAATTCAGCAAATGCCCTAAAAGAAGAAAGCTTTTCCTCTTTGAAATCACGAATCGCCTTATATAGTCCAATCATTCCTTCTTGAAGTATATCTTCCTTATCCGCACCTATTAAAAAATAGGATCTACCTTTCATTCTCACAAATGAACGGTATTTCGTTATTAAATAATCTAGCGCTTCGGTGTTTCCTTGATGAACCATTTCTACAAGCTCTTCATCTAGTAAACTATCCAATTGTTGTAGATTCAGCTCTGTCTTTTCCAATGAAGTCACCTCAGCTAAATTAGACATATTTACCATCAGTATACAGGATTCAAATTTATAGCGTCAATGAGTCATTTCATTCCTCTTCGCCATTTTTCGAAAATTTCCGCTACTTCTTCTGATAAATCAATGGTCGAAGACGGCTTAGCTTCTTGGATATCCTTCACTTTTTTCGTAATATTCGAGGAAATAGAAATCATTTCAATTTCTAACTCTCTTGCAGATTTTCTTAGCGCACCTTGTCCAAATATGACTCGTTGCTCTGTCATATCAGAGGTAGCAACATAAATTTGTACGCGTCTACCACTTAACTCCCGAGTCATCTTTTCAATTCGCTCGTCTGCTGTTTCATTTTTTCTTGTAAAGATAATTTCCACATCATACTGTTTCTTTTTGTTTTCTATACCCGGTACTAGGTGGGCATCAAACACTACAATTACTCGTATACCAGTAAATGCTTTATATTCTGCCATTTGCTCGATTAGTCTATCTCTAGCATCTAGTAATTTATCATTTTTTAGTTTTCTTAACTCGCTCCATGCGCCGATGATATTATAACCATCGACAAGTAGAATCTGCATGATTTTATTGTTTAAGCGGGTTTCTTACGCGCAAAACTTCGTATAGAAGGATTGACGTAGCAACGGACGCATTCAAGCTAGTTACATGACCAACCATCGGCAAATGGTAAAGAAAGTCGCATTTATCTTTTAATAATCGACTCATCCCTTTTCCTTCACTTCCAATAATGAGTGCTAACGGGAGGGTAGCATCCATATTTCTATAATCTGTTGACTTCGCAGCATCTGTTCCTGCAATCCACACTCCGCGCTCTTTAAGCTCGTCCACTGTTTGAGCCAAGTTCCCGGCACGATAAACTGGCACATGCTCAATTGCACCTGTAGATGCTTTGGCTACTACTGCTGTTAACCCAACAGCTCTTCTCTTCGGAATGATAATACCATGTGCTCCTACTGCATCCGCAGTACGCATAATAGAACCTAGGTTATGTGGGTCCTCAATTTCATCTAAAATGATAAAAAGTGGATCCTCTTTTTTACTTGCAGCTAGATTAAATAAATCATCTAATTCTGCATATTTGTAAGCAGCAACTGAAGCTACAATCCCTTGATGATTTGCATCGGTTAGATTATCCAGCTTTTTCTTTGGGACAAACTGAACGATAATTCCTGCTTCCTTCGCCAATTGTATGATTTCTGTAACGCCACTTTTTTGAATACCTTCAGCTATCCAGACCTTATTCATGTCTCTTCCAGAGCGCAGTGCTTCTACGACTGGATTTTTACCAGCAATAATTTCACCAGTTTGTTCGGATTTCTCTATCATTATTTTTTCTCTCCCTTTTGCCCATCGATAAATTCAATGGAAAATCGCAGCACCTCTTGCAAACGATCTGCTTGCTCACTTAAGTATAAGCTACCAATAACAGCTTCAAACGCTGTACTGTAATGATACGTCAAAACATCTGTATTTTTAGGAACCGTTCCAGATTTGGCATTTCTTCCTCTTCTTAAGACAGCCTCTTCTTCCTCAGTTAAGAAATTAGTGTTTAACATTTCTTTAACGATTGTTGCTTGTGCCTTGGCAGACACGTAATTTGTTGCTTCTTTGTGAAGGATGTTTGGTCTAACCCGCCCTGAGCGGATGAGGTGTTCTCGAACTACTTGTTCGAACACCGCATCACCCATATAAGCTAAGGCTAAAGAGTTAAGTTGCTTTACATCAGATAATTTAAATTCCACGAGGGTCACCCACGCTTCCATCGGATACCTTGGGCAGTATCTTCTAAAATAATATTCATTTCCTTCAGCTGATCTCTAATTTCATCCGCACGAGCAAAATTTCGATCTTTTCTCGCTTGGTTACGTTCTTCGATCAGCGCATCAATTTCTTCATCCAACACCTCTTGCTCCTTTGAAAGAGTAATTCCAAGAACTGCAGTTAATAAATCCAAAACGGATATAAATTGATTTAATACTTCTTCAGATGTTTGCTTTTCTAATAGATAAGTATTCGCTAGCTTAGATAATTCAAATAATGCAGCTATCCCATTGGCAGTATTAAAATCATCATCCATTGCCATTTCAAATTGTTGCTTAACCTCTTGTATTTTGTGCAGCCATATATCATGCTGGTCACCTAAATCCGCTGTTGTATTCAAACGGTGAAGTACATTTTCATATGAAGTACGAATACGTTCTAATCCTGCCTCTGCCTGCTCTACAAGCTCTTGAGAATAGTTAATTGGGTTACGGTAATGAACACTTAGCATAAAGAATCGGAGCACCTGCGGGTTAATTTGCTTGCGAATGTCATTCACCAATACAAAGTTACCAAGTGACTTAGACATTTTTTCATTGTCTATATTGATATAACCGTTATGCATCCAATACCTAGCAAAGGTTTTTCCAGTTCTAGCCTCAGATTGAGCAATCTCGTTTTCATGGTGAGGGAAAGTTAAATCCTGACCACCAGCGTGTATATCAATTGTGTCTCCTAAAATCTCACGTGCCATAACAGAGCACTCAATATGCCAACCTGGTCGACCTTGCCCCCATGGACTTTCCCAGAATATCTCACCTGGCTTTGCAGCTTTCCATAGAGCGAAGTCTAATGCGTCTTCTTTCTTCTCTCCACGCTCAATGCGTGCTCCTACCTTTAAGTCATCTACGGACTGATGTGAAAGCTTTCCGTACCCTTCAAACTTTCTCGTACGGTAGTAAACGTCACCTTGTGATTCATAAGCATAGCCTTTTTCTACTAGCACTTTAATAAAATCTATAATTTCATCCATATGTTCCGTTACACGAGGATGGGAGTCTGCCTTTGTGCACCCTAGTGCCTCTACGTCTGCATAATAAGCTTTAATAAAGCGATCCGTAAGCTCTGATACATCTTCACCGAGTTCGTTGGCCGCTTTAATAATCTTGTCGTCTACATCAGTAAAGTTACTTACGAATGTCACATCGTATCCACGATATTGCAAATACTTTCGGACCGTGTCATATACGATAACCGGTCGTGCATTACCGATATGAATGTAATTGTATACCGTTGGACCGCATACATACATTTTTACCTTTCCTTCTTCTATTGGCACAAATGGTTCCTTCTCACGTTTTAGTGAATTAAAGATTTGAATTGTCATGGCGTTTGGCTCTCTCCTTTTCCTCTAGCAATCGAACTATTTCTTCCTGTAGCTGCTTAATCTTATCTTCCATTTCCTTGCACCGATCTGCAAATGGATCAGGAAGATCTTGATGATCTAAGTTTCTTTTTACCTTTTTACCATTTTGAATAACGACTACACCAGGTATGCCAACTACCGTAGAATCTTCTGGTACATCCTTTAGGACGACGGAGCCTGCTCCTACCTTACTGTTGTCGCCGATTGTGATAGACCCCAACACCTTAGCTCCAGTAGCTACTAAGACATTATTCTTAAGAGTAGGGTGACGCTTTCCTTTTTCTTTACCAGTTCCCCCTAAGGTAACACCTTGATAGATCGTACAATCGTCTCCTATCTCACAGGTTTCTCCAATAACCACCCCTGAACCATGGTCGATGAAGAAGCGTCTGCCTATCACCGCTCCAGGATGGATTTCTATACCTGTAAAGAACCTGCTGATTTGGGAGATTAGCCTTGCAAGGAAAAACCATTTCCTCTTATAAAAGACATGTGCTAACCTATGGCTCCAAACTGCATGTAAACCTGCATAGGTTAATATAACCTCCAACTTACTAGTAGCAGCGGGATCCTGTTCAAACACTACCTCTATATCTTCTTTCATCCGCTCAAACACGTTAATCACTCCTTTTTTCCATAAAAAAAGTCTCTGTCTATAAATATAGACAGAGACGCTGTTTTGCGCGGTTCCACTCTGATTGGAAAGATGTTTATCTTTCCCGCTTCACATCTTTAACGCAGATGATACGTCCAGCCTACTAATCGTTCGGCTTGGCGCTCCGAGGTGCATTTCCATAACTCATAGGTTCAGACCACTTTCAGCCGGTGATGGTCCTCTCTAAGGAACTTGCGTTACGTACTTCTCCTCTTCTTAGCTTTCTTTACTTCGTTCATGAATTACACTCATTTTCACACCTTGTAGTGGAAAAGTCAATTTTATTGTTTAGCGTATTTGGAAACTCTTGCAATTACTTTTTCTTTACCGATTAAGCTAATTGCATCCGCTAATTCCGGACCATGTGTTTGGCCAGTAGTTACGACACGGATAGGCATAAATAGGTTTTTCCCCTTATGACCCGTTTCCTTTTGCACTGCTTTAATCGATGCTTTAATTTCTGCTGGTTCAAATGTTTCTAGAGCCTCTAACTGTGCTTTAAAGGCAGCCATAACCTCTGGTACTTGTTCACCAGTCAATACTTCAAGAGCTTCTTCATTATATGCAACATCGTCGTTAAAGAACAATGATGACAACTCAATAATTTCTGCTCCAAAGCTCATTTGATCATGGTAAAGCCCTATTAAATTTGTAGCCCATACTTGTTGCTCCTCAGATAATTCCTCTGGAAGAAGTCCTTCTTTTTGTAGATGTGGCAACGCAAGCTCTACTACTTTTTCTAGTGGAAGTTGCTTAATGTATTGATTGTTCATCCAAGTTAGTTTTTGCTTATCGAACATTGACGGTGATTTGGAAAGACGAGCTACATCAAATTGTTTAATGAATTCCTCTTTAGAGAAGATTTCTTCTTCTCCTTCAGGAGACCAGCCTAATAGAGCAAAGAAGTTGAACATTGCTTCTGGAAGATACCCTAGGTCTTTATATTGTGCTACAAATTGTATGATTGATTCATCACGTTTAGATAATTTTTTACGGCTTTCGTTGATGATTAACGTCATGTGCCCGTACTTAGGATATTCCCAGCCGAAAACGTCAAATACCATTAATTGTTTTGGAGTATTGGATAAATGCTCTTCACCTCGGAATACATGCGTAATCTCCATTAAGTGATCATCTAATACTACTGCGTAGTTATAGGTTGGAATGCCATTTGCTTTGACAAGAACCCAGTCACCAACGTCTTTGGATTCAAAGGACACAGTTCCACGAACTAAATCGTCAAACTTATACGTTACATTCTCAGGCACACGCATACGAATCGTATAAGGTGTTCCTGCCGCTTCCTTCTCTTGTACTTCTTCTTTGGATAGATGTCGGCATTTTCCGTTATACATCGGAGCAGCTACACCATTTTCTTTTTGTTGCTCACGGTCAGCTTCTAATTCCTCAGAAGTACAGAAACATTTATAAGCATGGCCTTTTTCTAGCATTTCCTCTGCGTATTTCGTGTAAATATCTAATCGCTCCATTTGGCGATAAGGTGCATAAGGTCCACCGATATCTACTGATTCATCGTATTCCATTCCTAGCCACTTTAAGTTATCCAGCTGTGATAATTCTCCGCCTTCAATATTTCGCTCAATATCTGTGTCTTCAATACGAACGATAAATTTCCCATTATGGTGGCGAGCATATAAATAATTGAATAATGCAGTACGTGCTCCTCCAATATGAAGATTTCCTGTAGGACTTGGTGCATAGCGTACGCGAACTTCTTGTGTCATTATAAATCCTCCTAATTATCTTACGTTTAAATTAAACCGTTATCTGGAAAGTGGAATTAAACCGTTGATAGACAACGTGATTGTTGCCTGTTTCGCTAAAGTAGTAAACTTTATCTATTCTACCACTGCGTGTAGCATTTTTAAAGCTAGTCTTTTTTCATTAAAAGGATAGTTGCCATCGAAGCAATCCCTTCCCCACGCCCAGTAAACCCTAGCTTTTCGGTAGTTGTTGCCTTTACATTGACCTGAGAGACATCAGCTTGCAGAAGCTCTGCTACTTTTGAGCGGATTTGCTCTATGTACGGGGCCATTTTAGGCATCTGAGCTATTATCGTGCAATCTATATTTCCAAGCTTATAGCCTTTTGCATCTACTAGCTTCCAAATATACTCGAGTAATTTCGCTGAATCTGCATCTTTAAATTCAGGATCCGTATCAGGGAAATGTCTTCCAATATCTCCTTCTCCAATTGCTCCTAGCGCTGCATCTGTAATGGTATGGAGTAACACATCTGCATCCGAGTGACCTATTAAACCTCTTTCATAAGGGATCGTTATCCCACCTATGATTAATGGGCGGTTATCTGCAAATTCATGTACATCAAAGCCTTGTCCTATTCTTAACAATTTATTTTTCCTCCTGCTTTCGTTTATTTAAAATTACTTCTCCTAACAATAAGTCCTCTTGAGTGGTTACCTTTACGTTATCATAGGTACTCTCCACGATGTGAACATTTCCACCTTGCTTCTCTACTAGCATAGCCTCGTCTGTCCCTAAAAAGGATTCCTGCTCAGCGAGTCTTTCGGCTTTCTCCAATACATCATATTGAAAAGCTTGAGGTGTTTGGATAATCCAAAGACTCTCTCGATCAACCGTTTCCTGTATTATACCATTGTGAACCTTTTTCATCGTATCCTTTGCCCGTACTGCAGCAACTGCTGCGCCAAATTTTTCAGCTGCTTGGACTAGCTGATGAATGATTTCCTGCTGAATGAACGGTCTAGCAGCATCATGCACCAATACAATCCCTTTAGCAGGACTAGCCTTCAAGCCCGCATATACACTATGCTGTCTTTCAGAACCGCCTTCTACAATGGCTGACACCTTTTGGATGGAATATTGCTGAAGCAGCTGTTCTATATATGATTTTTCTTCTTTTTTTATCGCTAAAACAATATGAGCGCAGTCAGGGTCTTGTTCAAAAACTCTAAGCGTATGTATTAAAACTGGTATATTACTTAATTCGATAAAAAGTTTGTTGTGACCTGCTCCCATCCTTTTTCCACTTCCCGCGGCAGGTAAGATTACTGTATACAACATTATTTACGTACCTCCTATATTACAAAGAAAAAGGGTATGCTCCACAAAGGAAACATCCCCTCCTACTTATTTAGTTTCTTGGGGTTTCGCAAAGATCATTCGTCCTGCTGATGTTTGGAGAACACTCGTCACTTCTACATTAATAGCTTGTCCGATATAAGCTTTACCGCCTTCTACAACAATCATTGTCCCATCGTCTAAATAAGCTACCCCTTGATTATGCTCTTTACCATCTTTAATCACAACTACATGCATTATTTCCCCGGGAATAACTACCGGTTTAACGGCATTTGCTAAATCATTAATATTCAATACACGAACCTGATGCAGCTCACACACCTTGTTTAGGTTAAAATCATTTGTGACTACTATGCCGCCCATTTTTTTAGCTAGACGCATCAATTTTAAATCAACTTCTTGGACATCCTCAAAGTCTTCTTCCACTATTAAAACCGCAGTGCTTCTTTCATCCTTTAGTTTGTTTAGAACGTCTAAGCCACGGCGACCTCTTGTCCGTTTAAGTGTATCAGAAGAATCTGCAATATGCTGAAGCTCCGTTAGCACAAATTGAGGGACAACTAGTACCCCTTCCATAAAGCCGGTTTCAGAAATATCAGCTATTCTCCCATCAATGATCACACTTGTGTCCAAGAGCTTGTAAGTCCCCAATGGTAGAGCTTGTTCTTCTTCCTCTGCTGTTTTTTTCTTCAATGCAGGGAGCTTAGAAGATGGAGTAAACACGTGTAGCAATTCATCTCTCTTTTTATAACCTACCTGGAATCCTAAATACCCTAAAATGATGGTCAATAGAACTGGAGCAACAGACCGAATGACTGGAAATTCAATACTCGATACCGCTGACCCTAAAAAGAAGGCTACGATTAACCCGATGACCATCCCTAACGTCCCAAACAACAAATCACCAATGGGTGCCTTTAATAGTCTTTCCTCCATCCATTTAATGAAATGAATTAAATAATCTGTTAAAAATAGCGCAGCTACATACAGCATGATTGCTCCGATTAATACAGAAACATATACATTGTTAATAAAAGAGTTGTTGGATAAATTAATCAGTTCATATAAGTGCGGTAAGAATAGCAACCCTAATGTACCACCTATTAATACAAAAGCAATTTGAATAATCCACTTTAACAAATATTCCACCTCCGTTTAAATTTTATTATACTTCCTTTTATGGCTCTATGCCTATTTTGACGTATGAGCAAGGCTAACCAATGCAGCAATACAATACTAGTATCAAAAGTTTACTTATACATAGTTTACATTACCACTCAGAAGTATACGTATTTTAGAAAGCAGGTGGCAGTTCCCCACCACCGTATCTTCTCTATTATTACCTCGAGTAGTTTGTCCTACTAGTCAGTTAAGAAAAAGCTTCCTTCATCACTTCATTTACTGATTCTACACCAATGACCTGCAGTCCCTTTGGATAGTCCCAGCCTCCCATATTCGATGCTGGGATGATTGCTCGTTTAAAGCCGAGCTTTGCAGCCTCTTGCACTCTTTGTTCAATCCTCGAAACTCTTCTTACCTCACCAGTTAATCCGACTTCTCCTATAAAACAGTCAGTTGAAGCAACACCTATATCTCTAAAACTAGAGACAATACTTACTAGGACGGCTAAATCGATGGCAGGTTCGTCTAATTTTACTCCACCGGCAACTTTTATATAGGCGTCTTGTGTTTGAAGTAGCAGTCCCATGCGTTTTTCTAGCACTGCCATTAACAAGGAAATTCTATTTTGGTCAATCCCTGTAGCCATTCTTTTTGGGTAGTTAAAGCTCGACTGTGTGACTAGCGCTTGAATCTCTACTAAAATCGGTCTTGTCCCTTCCATAGAAGCGACGATTGCAGAGCCTGCTGCTCCATGAGAACGCTCCTGCAAAAATAACTCAGAAGGATTTAGTACTTCCTTTAGGCCCTGTTGTACCATTTCAAAAATAGCAATCTCATTAGTGGAACCAAATCTATTTTTTTGTGAACGCAATATACGATGATTGTGATGACGCTCACCCTCAAAATATAAAACCGTATCTACCATATGCTCGAGAATCCTTGGTCCGGCGATTTGCCCTTCCTTAGTTACATGACCAACTAAAAAGATAGCAATATTTTTAGTCTTCGCGATACGCATCAGCTCAGCCGTACTTTCACGTACTTGAGACACGCTACCTGGTGCACTCGTTACTTCTGGGTGATGCACGGTTTGTATAGAATCCACGATTACAAAACGTGGACTTACTTGATCGATTGTTTCATTTATCAGCTCTAGATTAGTTTCCGAGTAGATATAAAGTTCGTTTGAAGTAACTCCTAGACGTTCTGCTCGGAGTTTCGTCTGGCGGATGGATTCTTCTCCGGAAATGTAGAGGACTCTTTCTCCCTTATTCGCAAGAAGTGCAGAAACTTGTAAAAGAAGCGTTGATTTACCTATACCTGGATCTCCCCCAATTAAAACTAGGGAGCCTGGCACAATTCCTCCACCTAAGACCCGATTCAATTCTACTAAATCCGTCTGTACACGAGGCTCATCGATCGTTTCAATAGATATAATGGGGGTTGCTTTTTGAGTGACTCCAGAGGAATGCTGAAAAGAATGTCTAGGCCCCTTAGAAACAACCTCTACCTCTTCCACCATCGTGTTCCATTCTCCACACCCTGGACATCTACCCATCCATTTGGCAGCCTCATAGCCACATGAGTTACACATAAATTTCGTTTTCTTTTTTGCCATATAATCCTCCTATAATAAGAAAAGCATAATCGCCTGTTCTGCCCCGACAGGCAAATGGGGAAAAGCGAGGAGGCAGTTCCTCAGCCACCGGAGCTTTTATCCATTTGACCCGAGGGGCAAGGCGATGAAGCTAGACATCTTGAAAAACATAATCGCCTGTTCTGCCCCGACAGGCAAATGGAGAAATGCGAGGAGGCAGTTCCTCAGCCACCTCACATACTCTTTGTTGCACTATGTAAAAAAAGGCATTCCGGTGATCTCGGAATGCCTATAATATTAACTTTCTGTGACAGGCTCTGTTGTTCGAACAACAAATTCGTCATTTTCTACATCAAATACTACACGCTGACCCGTTAAGACTTCACCTTTTAACAGTTCCTCTGAAAGACGATCTTCCACATGCTTTTGTAATGCACGGCGCAACGGACGTGCTCCATATGTTGGATCGTAGCCTTCTGTAGTAATTTTATCTTGAGCAGCTTCAGTAAGTACTAGCTCTATTCCTTGTTCTTTTAAACGCTTCGCTAGCTGCTCTGTCATTAATGTCACAATTTGTTTTAAGTGTTCCTTCTCTAATGAGTGGAATACAATCATTTCATCTAAACGGTTTAAGAATTCAGGACGGAATGCTTTTTTCAATTCTTCCAGCATTTTTCCTTTCATATCTTTATAATCCGTTTTTCCTGCTTCTTGTAAGTTAAACCCTACATGTTTATTATACTTAAGTGCATCTGCTCCAACATTAGATGTCATAATCACTACTGTATTGCGGAAGTCGACTGTGCGACCTTTCGAATCAGTTAATCGACCATCCTCTAATACTTGTAAAAGTATATTGAATACGTCTGGATGTGCTTTTTCAATTTCATCTAATAAAATTACAGAATACGGTTTACGGCGAACTTTTTCAGTCAACTGACCACCATCATCAAAGCCAACATACCCCGGAGGTGAACCTACTAAACGAGAAGTAGAATGTTTTTCCATGTACTCAGACATGTCTACTCGGATCATCGCGTCCTCGTCTCCAAACATTACCTCTGCTAAAGCACGAGCTAACTCCGTTTTACCTACTCCTGTAGGTCCTAAGAAGATAAATGAACCAATTGGTCGCTTCGGATCTTTTAAGCCCGCTCGAGCTCGTCGGATAGCACGAGAAATAGCATCTACCGCTTCTTTTTGTCCGATTACACGTTCATGTAATTTATCCTCCAGCTTTAACAACTTCTCGGACTCTGTTTGAGCTAACTTGGAAACAGGAATTCCAGTCCACATCGAAACGACAGCAGCGATATCCTCGACTGTAACCTCTGACTCTTCTTTTCCTTGTTTTTCTTTCCAAGTATTTTTCATAGTTTCTAATTTATCTTTAATCTTTTGTTCTTTATCTCGGAAAGAAGCTGCCTTCTCAAATTCCTGGCTTTGCACAGCTGCATTTTTCTCAGAGCGAACAGCCTCTAGCTTCGTTTCTAATTCTTTTAAATTAGGAGGAGTTGTATAGGAACGAAGGCGAACCTTAGAACCTGCCTCATCAATTAAATCTATTGCTTTATCAGGCAAGAAACGATCGGAAATGTAACGATCAGACATTTTAACTGCTGCTTCTACTGCTTCATCCGTAATTTTCACACGGTGATGTGCTTCATAACGATCGCGTAACCCATAAATAATTTGTACAGCTTCCTCAGAAGAAGGCTCATCAACTTGGATTGGTTGGAAGCGACGTTCAAGCGCAGCATCTTTTTCAATGTATTTGCGATATTCGTCTAATGTAGTAGCACCGATACATTGAATTTCTCCTCGAGCCAGTGCTGGTTTCAAGATATTAGAAGCATCAATTGCCCCCTCTGCTCCACCTGCACCGATTAACGTATGAAGTTCATCAATGAAAAGAATAACATTTCCTGCTTGGCGAATTTCATCCATCACTTTTTTCAGACGGTCTTCAAATTCACCACGATATTTAGTACCCGCTACAACAGTACCCATATCTAAAGTCATTACACGTTTATCTCTTAAAATTTCAGGAACCTCATTTTGTACGATTTGTTGTGCAAGACCTTCTGCAATAGCAGTCTTACCTACACCTGGCTCCCCAATTAGGACCGGATTATTTTTCGTACGACGAGCTAATATTTCAATAACACGTGTGATTTCCTTGCTACGCCCTATTACAGGATCTAGCGTACCTTCTCTTGCAATTTGTGTTAAATCGCGTGCTAACCCGTCTAATGTCGGTGTACTAGCTGGAGCGACTCCGTTGTTATTACTATTGCTATGAGATTGATCGGAACTTCCTAATAATTGAAGCACTTGCTGACGCGCCTTGTTCAAGCTTACACCTGCATTGTTCAATACTCTTGCTGCTACTCCTTCTCCTTCACGAATTAAAGCAAGAAGTAAATGTTCTGTTCCAATGTATGAGTGACCTAGTTTTCTTGATTCATCTACTGACAGCTCAATGACTTTCTTAGCACGAGGCGTATAGTGAACAATCGGACCAACTTCCTCTGCTCCAGTTCCAACCAGCTCCTCGATCCCTGCCTCTATCACTTTTGGATCTACTTCGATTGCTTCTAATGCTTTTGCGGCAATTCCGCTACCTTCACGGATAAGACCGAGTAAAATATGTTCTGTTCCAATAGATTCATGCTTTAAACGAATAGCCTCTTCTTGAGCTAATTGTAAAACTTTTTGCGATCTTTGCGTAAATCGATTAAACATCATGCAGGTTCCTCTCCTTTTGTATTATCTTTTTCTCCTTTTTGCAAACGTTCCCTTAACAGCTTAGCTCGAAACATGTCACGCTCCGTGGCATTTAAAGTAGTGCCAGCGTACTTTTGTAAAAAACCAGGCTGCATAAAGATCATACATTCATTTAGGATGGACATATCTATATCCTTAATAAGTCCAATATCTATTCCTAAACGCACATCAGACAGACATCTTGCCGCCTCCTCTGTGGTCATTAGACGAGCATAGAATAAGGTTCCTAGTGAACGGTAAAGACGATCCTCCAATGTATTTGGGGAGTGCTGTAAAAGTGCGTCTCTTGCTTCTCTTTCTTTTTGAATAATTTGTTCTGCTATACTTTGAAGATCAGCAAGTATATCTTCCTCAGTCTTACCAAGTGTCGTTTGATTTGATACCTGATAAACATTGCCGAGCGCTTCACTACCCTCTCCATATATTCCTCTTACGACCATACCAAGCCGAGAAATAATGGTTACGATTCGATTCATTTGCTTTGTTTTTGTTAAAGCAGGTAAGTGCATCATGACAGATGCTCTAAGTCCTGTTCCAGTGTTTGTAGGGCAGCTTGTCAAATAACCAAACTGTTCGTCAAATGCATATGGTAATTCCTTTTCTAATAAACGATCTATTGTATCTGCCCGTTCGTAAGCTTGTTGGATTTGGAGTCCTGGAAATAGGCATTGAATTCGAATATGGTCCTCTTCATTCACCATGACACTAACAGACTCATCTTCTGATAAAAGGACAGATCCCGTATTTGGTGAATTTGCGAGCTTAGGACTTATTAAATGTTTTTCAACCAAGACTTGACGCCCTAGCTCAGATACATCTTTAATATGCACAGATGTAAAATTTTTCTGTAATTCTTCATCTGCATCTAACAGTGTGGAGGATACAGATTGGTCAATTTTATGCGCTTCGTCCTCTGTAAATGCTAGAGGGAAGCGAAAACCATTAAGGTTTCTCGCCAAGCGAATTCTGGTGCTCATCACGATGTCAGAATGCTCTCCTTCCCCTTCCATCCAACTAGATCTGGAATTATCTAAAAAGTTCTCAATCGACATGTGAATCGTCACCTCCTCCGGCAAGTTGTTTTTCAAGGTCTTTAACTTCGTCTCTTAACTTCGCGGCATCTTCAAATTGCTCTTGCTCAACTGCCTGCTTCATTTGAGCCCTAATTGCTTCAATTCGTTTCTTTAAAGCTATTTTTTCACCAAGTCGCCCTGGTGCTTTTCCAATATGTGTAGTGTTACCATTGTGTAGACGTTTTAGGGCTTGAGGTAAATGAGGACGGAAGCTTTCGTAGCATGATGCACATCCAAACTTACCCTCTTCTAGAAATCTCTCAATAGACCAGCCACATTCATCACATTCAAGTGTTTTTTGTTGTTTTTGTTGAACTATCTGATCTGCTTGGTTAAACCAATTAGATAGAAGCTGATGAAGAGATAATGGGTCTTGTTTGTATTCAACATAAAACGGGTGGAGGCTATTGGCACAGACCTCACAATAATGTCTTTCAAAGTGTTCTCCGTTATGCACTTGTGTAACCGTCACTTTAGCTGGCCGTTGTTTACAATTTTCACAAATCACCTTATCAACACCCCGTTCAATTTTCACTTTTTTCATATTTTAGTGTTAAAAGCATGGCACATAGTATACGTGCTCGTAGCTCATCTCTTGCTGGTAGTGGGATGGCTAAAGTTGTTCTGTCTAGAGCTGCTAAAATTATCTTCGCCTCTCTTTTGGTAATAACCTCTTCATCCAATAAACGAAAAACAATATCCTCTGTAGTGGATGCAGATGCTCCTGCTTCCAGACTTTGTATTATATGCTCAATTAATTCAGCTTTTGTGTGGGCTCGAACGCGGAGAATTCGAATATACCCACCACCACCACGTTTACTTTCCACCAAATATCCACGATCCAGTGTGAATCGGGTGTTTATTACATAATTTATTTGTGAAGGTACACATTGAAATTTTTCTGCGATCTCGCTTCTTTTGATTTCAATTTGCCCCCTACTTTCTTGTTCGATAATTGCCTTCAAATAACCTTCAATAATGTCAGATATATTTTTCATCTTCTCTCACCTCTTCTCACAAAAACTGACTTTGACTATCTTTGACTATATTATATAATGAATTTTTTGGTTGTGCAATTGATTTGCCTAGCATAAAAGAAACAAAAAAACTACCAACATTTATTGTCAGTAGTTTTAGGGTGTATCAAAATGAAAACTTATATTCTTATATTTGTGAATTGTATTTAAGCTGTGTAATAAAAATTGTTGGCTCTACCTCAATATCATGTACTTTGTAAAAGTGATGTCTTTCATACAAAGCAAGAGCTGGTAAATTTTTGCGCCGGTAGAAACTATTATACTTACAGCTTTTGGAGTAGCGCTCAAAACATGCTGGAGCAACTCAGAAGCTATCCCTTTTCTAAAATAAATTGGGTGGACAACTAACCTACAAATATTTAGTACGTCTCCCTCGTATTCATAGGAGATAAAACCAAGTAGGCTCTCCTTATTGTACTTTCCTATAAAAATCTCTTTAGATACTTTAATATCCTCGATTGTTTCCTTAAGCTGTGGTATGCCTTCAAAACCGATGATCTCTGCTTCCTTGCGGTAAGCCGGAAGCTGTATTTCGAGCATTTCCTCTGCTATAGAATGCTTTTGGTGATCAATTAATCGAATCATATGCACCTCTATTAAATTTTTCTTTTCTTATTGGTTTTTTGGGTCTTCGATACTTGCTTCCATTTATCACGTTCTGTTTTTTGAGCAGCTAAGTTGTTTTTACGCTCGATATGAGCAAGCTCACGCAATAATTTTACATAGCTTACATATCGATCCTCTTTTAGCAAACCAGTTCGAATAGCTTCTTGAATGGCGCAGCCAGGCTCTTTTTTATGCTGACAGTCTCTAAATCTGCATTCGATAGCAAGTTCTTCGATATCCTGAAAACTGTTGCTAATACCCTCGCTAGAATCCCAGAGCTGGAACTCTCTCATTCCCGGGGTATCAATTAATAGTCCACCACCAGGTAATAAGGAAAGCTCTCTATGAGTGGTTGTATGACGCCCTTTACTGTCATCCGCTCGAATATCGCTAACCTCCATTACATCCTCACCAGATAGAGCATTGATCAAAGAGGATTTCCCTACGCCTGAAGAACCTAGTAAGGCCCCCGTTTTACCGTTGACTAGGAGAGCGGCTAAGTCATCTATTCCCTCTCCCGTGACACTAGATACAGCGAATACATTTACGCCGAATGCAATCGTTTCGACTTCACTGATGAAATAATCCACCTGTTCACAAGCGTCTTTTTTCGTTAGTACCACGACAGGTGTAGCACCAGAATCCCAAGCTGCAAGTAGATAGCGCTCTAACCTTCTTACATTAAAATCATGGTTGAGTGACATCACTAAAAATACATAGTCTACATTCACTGCTACCAATTGGATTTCTGTTGTTGTACCTGCCACTTTTCTTGAGAATTGGGATTGTCTCGGTAGAACCTGTTGAATAATACCTTTATCTTCTCCAGGCATCTGCTCTAAAACCACCCAATCTCCTACGGCTGGATAGGCTTCACGGTTGTGATCAAACTTAAATCTACCCGATAGAGAGCAAAGCCACTCACCTTCATTCGTAATTACTCGATAAGAATGCTTATGCTCGAGTAAAACTCGACCTACTAATCCTTTGTTCGACATCTTTTCTTCCCATTTACTATTCCATCCATACTGTTCGATTAAATTCAATTTCAATTTCCTCCTAATTTTCCCATTAAAATATTTGAATCGCCATTATTTTAAGCGAATTACTGGGCAACAAAAAAACCATGATTGCTCGAATCAGCAATCATGGTCTCCCGTTCATTAGTAAAGAAATTTCAAAAAGTATGAAGAAATAAGCTCGATTGTCTGTATACAATCAAACTAATACCTATTCCGCCTACATTTTAGAAAATAACAGGGTAAGACATCATGAACTTACTGATTCGAATCGAATTATATACAATAGCCATAATGCCTCACCTCTTTCTTTAAGTTAAATTCAGAATACTACAAGTTTTTGAAATATGCAATAGGCAATTATGCCGTTACATCACGTTTTGTAAATGACCAGTAGCTCGTCACAAGGAAAACTGCAAGGTAAATAAGAATTACGACAATAGAGAAGGCCATCGTCATTCCCTCTATTGAGGGATCATTTGCGCCAATGTATTGCCCCAAATTTGTATTAGCAAATAAAATATATTTCGAAGCCTCGATTTTCAGCGCCGCAAGAACTCCTGTAACTTGTACTCCTGTAAACATCAAGAAAATAGATATTCCTATTGCCAATGAGCTCGAACGGAAAACAGAGCCAATCATAAAGGCCAACGTTCCAATCACTAATACATTGATTAGCGATAAAGCAGTTAACAGTAACAATCTACCCCAGAATGAAACTTCAACTACAGCTCCGTCTACTAACTCTAACTGGGTTCCTGGTACATTATCAAAGAATATATAGCCAAAAATGATGCCTGAAATAAGAAGAATACCAGTCATTGCTACTGCAAATAAACCAACCGTTAACAGTTTAGACGTAAGGATCTTCCAACGCTTTACTGGTCTTGTTAATAACATTTTAATCGTTCCTTGAGAAAACTCAGAAGCTACAATACCACCGGCAACAACTACTGTAAGTAATGTAACAACTGACATCATACTAGGAAGGCCGGTGATAAAGCCTTGTGCACTATCATCTATAATTGGTGGCAGTTCATTATCCAATCTATATTTAGTTATTTCAGGTTCCTCCGCAACGGCCGTCATCTGGCTCACTGTTATAGTTTCTCCTGAATCGTCCTGTCCTACTTCTAAGGAATTCATCCATTTCACAAAGCCCGCAGAACCAAGCATTACCAATACGAGCAGTATAGCCATGATCCAGGTTGCTTTTTTACTCCATAGTTTTAACCACTCATTTCGTACGAGATTCAGCAATTTGTCCACCTCCTGTAATTTCTAAGAATTGATCTTCTAATGTTTTTCTATTTGGAGTGATGGAATAGATTTGTAGGCCATTCGCAATCATCTCTGCAACTAATGCAGGCACTTCCTCTTTATTAAGTGGGATTATAAAACCACTTCCTTGAGCTTCCATTGTAATCTCTTTATGTTTAAAGAAATCTACTACTTTTTCTAGTTCAGATGCTTCGATGTAATAATAAGATTTTTGCTGTTCATTTACCTCTTGAATAGATAAGAGCTTCCCATTTTGAATAACGGCAATTCTATCACACATTAATTCTATCTCTGCGAGCAAATGACTTGAAACAAAGATAGCAACACCATCTTCTACTGCGATCTTTTTTAAGTATGTGCGGAATTCCCGAATCCCTGCAGGATCTAACCCGTTTGTGGGCTCGTCTAAAATAAGAAATTTAGGCTTATGTAGGATAGCCTGTGCTAGGCCAAGACGCTGTCTCATTCCTAAAGAATAGGTGGATACCTTTTCGTGAATACGCTTTTGAAGTCCCACCTGAGCAATTACTTCATCAATACGTTCTTTGGTGATGTTCTTATTCATTCGAGCAAAATGAACGAGATTTTTATATCCGCTCATAAACTTATACATTTCAGGGTTCTCTACAATTACCCCTACCTTGCTCATGGACCCCTCAAAATCCTCGGACAAAGGCTTGCCTTCTATAAATACCTCTCCCGATGTTGGCTTCATAAGACCAGTCATCATCCGTATAGTTGTTGTTTTCCCTGCTCCATTCGGCCCTAAGAATCCTGTTATTTGCCCAGAATACAAGTCTAATGTCAGGTCGTCGATAATTTTCTTTTTCCCAATTATTTTAGAAAGATTTTGTAACCTTACTATTGTTTTTTGTTCCAAATTAACTCACCTTCCTTATCACTAATTTTGTCCCTATTAAGTTATACGTCTCAAACTTAAATAAGTTCTATAAAAATCTAATTAATTTGTTTACCTTCTAAGCGAACAATTCAAAAAATAAAAAACACCAATCCACTTTAATTAGATTGGTGTAATCCCATATTAATTATAAAGATGACAGGCAACAAAATGGCCTGGTTCCTGCTCTTGCCAAATTGGCTTTTTCTCTGCACATATAGACATCGCGTGAGGGCATCTTGTCCGAAATACACAACCCGATGGTGGATTGATCGGACTTGGTAGCTCGCCTTGTAGGATAATCCGTTGACGGGATTCCTCAATATCAGGATCTGGAATTGGAATTGCCGACAACAATGCCTGCGTATAAGGATGTAATGGGCTTTCATAAAGCTGACTACTTGTTGTTAGTTCAACCATATGCCCTAAATACATTACACCAATACGATCAGAAATATATTTAACCATAGATAGATCATGAGCGATAAATAAGTAGGTTAACCCTTTTTCCTTTTGAAGACGCTGTAACAATTTTACTACTTGAGCTTGTACAGAAACGTCCAATGCAGATATTGGCTCATCTGCTATGATAAATTCTGGATCTAATGCCAGGGCTCGCGCAATTCCTATACGTTGTCTTTGTCCGCCTGAGAATTCATGTGGATACCTATTAGCATGATCTCGATTTAGTCCGACATCTTCTAACAGCTCATAAACTCTTTCTCTAACCTCTTTTTTAGAGCTATATAATTTATGAATTTCGATAGGCTCTGCAATAATTTCGAGGACTGTGGACCTAGGATTTAGAGATGCGTAGGGATCTTGGAAAATCATTTGCATTTTCTTCAAATAGTCTTTGCGTTCTTTATCATTCATTTCATGTACATTCTTTTGTTCGAATAGCACATCTCCCTCAGTCCGGTTATACAGACCTAGGATAGTACGTCCAGCGGTAGATTTACCACAGCCCGATTCCCCTACTAAGCCAAATGTTTCTCCCTTGAGAATGTCAAAGCTAATCCCATCCACTGCCTTTAAAGTGCTACCTTGACCAATATCAAAATGTCTCTTTAAATCCTTTACAGATAATAGTACATTCTCCGTCATATCTTTCCCCCCTAAACGGCATATCTTCTCACAGCACATATCTCTTTTTGTAGCTTGGAGCCTTCTAATACTAAAATTTCCACTGACTTTCCTGTTGAAGGTGAATGTAATAATTGACCATTCCCATAGTAAAATCCAACATGACGAACTGAGCCTGTGCCTTCGTCATTTGCAAAAAATAGCAAGTCTCCCTTTTTCCATGAAGAAGGTTCATCCTTAGAGACCTCTATGCCTTCTATCGCCTGATCACTTGCATCGCGTGGGATAAAATAGCCACACGCCTTTAACATGTTGTATGAAAATCCTGAGCAATCAAAGCCATATGGAGACATCCCTCCCCATAGATATGGTAAGTCTAAGTAGGCTTCCCCCAACCTCACAGTTTCCTCTAGTGGGAGTTTTGGTAATTGTTCCTTAGATGCAGCATATTGTACATTTTCTTTTCGGAGCAGCCCCTCTCCATGTGGCGCTCGAACCTTATAGAAATCATCCGTTTCAGATAGAACAGGTAGAATTGTATTAAAAGGTAGAATCAGTAATGGTTTTTCTTCCGTATCCCATAACTGGGTTCTTGTACCCTTTACTCGAACAATTCCTTGGTTGCCAGCCTCTACTATTTCTTTCAATTGAGCCAACGGCACCCAACCCGGATAGCCTCTTTCGTCTTTTTTAGAGGGCTGCCAGACTGCAATTATTTTAGCCCAATCGTCCTTTATCTCATCCACAATAACTGGCTCTCCATAAAGAAGCTGAGTTTGAACACGGTTCTCATCACAAAGGGCTAGTCGCTCCTTGTATGGCAAAGCTTCTAGCCATTCAACAAGCTGTACAGGATTAGATATTCCAGGACCATCTACTTCCCGAGCTGAAGACGGCTCTGTCCAGACCGTCGCAACCTTTACTGCACAAGCCCAATAACTTTTTTCTATTGTCATTTTTGTCCCTCCCCTATTTTAACGCTCGCAATGCCTAGCCCATAGGATTTCGAAAAGGTCATCGTGCTAGCTTGGTAGACGATACCGCCTGTAACAATGTCCTCCGCCAGCATTAAAGGAGCATCAAAATCATAAAAAAGGATATTAGGCTGACTCGCTGCCAAATGAGCTGCTGCTGTTATACCTATTTTAGTTTCAATCATACTCCCTACCATACAGGTGATATCATTTGCCTCTGCCAATGTATTAATCTTTAATGCCTGATAAATGCCACCAGATTTCATTAATTTAATATTAATCAAGTCTGCAGCCCGCATTTCTAATACACGCTTAGCATCATAAATCGAGAAAACACTCTCATCTGCCATAATAGGGGTTGCTGTTCGTTCAGTTACGTATTTTAAGCCTTCTAGATCCTCAGCAGGAACCGGCTGCTCGACAAACTCAATCTTAAGCCCAGCGTCTTCCATAGTACCTATAGCGCGTACGGCTTCTTTTGCATTCCATCCCTGATTGGCATCGAGCCTTATTTTAATATCTTTTCCTACTCGCCTCCTAATAGCCTCAATACGTTCAATATCCTCTTGTATCGTACCTATTCCAACCTTTACTTTGAGTATTTGAAACCCTTCTCTTACGTAGCGCTCAGCATCCTCTGCCATTTCAGCTGGTTCATTGACACTCACAGTAAAATCCGTTGTAAGGCTATTTCGATAGCCTCCTAAATATTGATAAAGTGGTAGCTCAGCATATTGGCCCAAAAGGTCAAAGATTGCCATGTCAACTGCAGCTTTCGCACTCGTATTTCTGACAAGTGCTTTATGGAGCTTCTGAAAAATTATCTCCTTTTCTAGTAAAGAAAGTCCGATTAGCTGCGGAGAAATAATTTCATTTATAGCGTATTGGATACTTTCTAATGACTCACCAGTGATCACATGAGTAGGAGGTGCCTCTCCGTAACCTACTTTTCCTTCATCAGAGGTTACCTTCACGACAACGGAAAAAGCAGTGGTAACTGTACGCAATGCTGTTTTGAAAGGTTTAGTCAGTGGAACAGCAACATAAAACGTTTCAATAGCTTGTATTTTCACCCTAAATTCCTCCTACTCTACTCCTGGTAATATAGATAACGTTAGGTTCTCTGTATTTAACATGCCGTCTACTCCTAATGGAATCGCAAAGTGAGGCTGACAGTGTCCGATAAGAAAACCTTTTATTGCTGGTTTACCTAAGTTCCCTAAGTAATGGTCAAAAACCTCATCCATTGTAAGAGATTTTTTACCTCTCCTTGGCTCCGCGTCACAGAAGTCTCCAATGACGAATCCAGCAGCTGCATCTAGCTTGCCAGCTAAACGTAGCTGATTTAGCATTCCGTCTACCTTATATGGCTCTTCTCCAATGTCCTCTATTAGCAGAAGCTTACGATTGGTATCCACTTCATATTTGGTCCCAATTCCGCTTGCAAGAAGAGAGAGATTTCCACCAACCAGCTCCCCTCTGGCTACCCCAGGAGCAACTATGGATAAAGGAGATATATCCTCTGTGTAATGTAACTCTATTGGCTGAAACAGCTGATAAAACATTTTTTTGGATAGCTCATTAAATGTACTTTTACCCACGTCTGAAGCTAACATGGGACCATGGAATGTGACAATATCCGAATATAAATTCATTGCACTATGTAAATAAGTGATGTCTGAATAACCCCAAAAAATTTTCGGATTTTCATTCATTAATTGATAATCGATTTGGTCTGCATACCTTGCAGTACCGTATCCTCCGCCAGCACAAATTATTCCATTGATGTTAGGGTCTGCGAACATCTCATGTAAATCCTCTAGTCGCTCTTCGTCTGTGCCCGCTAAATACCCGTTAACTTGCTCTACACTTTTTCCCATTCTATAAGATAATCCTAATTCCTCTAAAAACGATAGGGAGCGTTTCAGTTGATCTAAGTTAGGAGGACTAGCTGGAGCAATAATTCCAATTGTATCCCCTTTTTTCAATCTATTTGGCTTTATTTTCATATGTATAATCTCCTTTGTTTTTAAAGAAAAGGGCGGCACTTGCAAAAGTGCCGCATCTTTTGTTTGGGAATAAATACTTTTATTCCTTATCTGCCCATTTTAAATCCATGTATCCAACTGGATGTCTTACAATACCTTTAACATTCGATTTCTCTAGTGTTACTTGGTTGTAATAGTGGATTGGAATAACAGGCATTTCTTCCATTAAGAATTTGTCAGCCTCTATTAGCATATCCCAACGTTTTTGCTCATCTGTTTCATTTTTAATATCAGCAATCATTTTATCGAACTCTGGGCTAGACCAAGTAGTACGATTCATAGAAGAACCAGTAATGAAGCTTTCTAATGCGTTTACAGGATCAGCATAGTCAAATAAGAAGGAAGAGCGTGATAACATGTATTTGAACTCTTTTTGCTCTGAAGCAAATACGCTAGCCTCTACATTTTGTAGTGCTACTTCTACTCCTAGAACTTCCTTAAATTTACTTTGAAGTGCCTCTGCAATTTTCTTGTGTGTATCACTTGTAGAATAAGTTAACGTTACTTGAGGTAATTCTGTGTAACCTTCCTCTTTCATACCTTCTGCTAAAAGTGCTTTTGCTTTTTCCGCATCATGCTGTATTAGCTTTCCAGCAGTCTCTCTAAATTCCTTGCCATCAGGACCTTTAAATCCGTATGGTACAAATCCCTCAGCAGGTTTCTCGCCATTTTTCGTAACGAATTCTACGATTTCTTGTTGGTCAACAGCCATACCAAATGCTTGGCGAATTTTTTTGTTTGTAAATGGTTCCATTGAAACGTTATAGCGGAAGAAATACAGACCGGCTTGGTCTTCGTTTTTTAACTCCGGATCATCTTTTAATTGGTCTGCAAGCTCTGCTGGAACACCAGAGACATCTAAATCACCTGTTGAGTACATTTGATATTCTGTATTCGAATCATCAATCATTGCCCACTCGACTTTGTCTAGCTTCACAGTTTCAGCATCCCAATAGCTTTCGTTTTTCTCAAAAGTGAAGCTTACATCATGATCCCAACTAGCCAATTTAAAAGGACCATTCCCAACAAATGATTCTGCTTCTGTAAACCATTCAGGATTTTCTGTAGCTACCTTCTCGTTGACCGGGAAGAAGCTTGGGTTCGTGATAATATTTAAAAATGCTTCAGTTGGAGCAGCAAGTTTAACTTCAAATACTTTCTCACTAACAGCTTTAATCGCTACTGCATCAGCTGCTCCTTCTCCATTGTTATAAGCCTCTGCCCCTTCAATAAAATAGGCCAAGAACGCTGCTGGAGAAGCAGTTTCAGGATTTAACATATGCAACCATCCATAAACAAAATCTCCTGCTACAACAGGGTCTCCATTAGACCATTTTGCATTTTCACGAATCGTAAATGTATACGTTAGCCCATCCTCTGATATATCAATCTTCTCCGCCGTAGCCTCTTCAGCTTGATGGTCTTTGTTTAATCTTACTAGACCCTCCATAAGGTTGTTTAACGCGCTCCATGATACTGCATCAAACCCTACCGATGGATCAAATGACGTTGGCTCATTGCCATTATTTAGCTTAAGTACTTTTTCTGCCTCTGGAGCAGGTTCCTCTTTACCCTCGTCCGTCTTTGTTGTCGTCGGCTCAGTCTCGGTCGGTGTCTTCCCAGCCTCTTCATTGGCTGTACACGCGCTTAACACAAGAACAAACAAAGCCACAATTAATAATGAAAGCCATTTTTTCATCCTAGTTTCCCCCTCTGTATTGTATATGTGAATGCACTTGCGCGCTCTCATCCTTTTTACTTTTGTAATTGTAAAACCTTTGCTCTGTCATCCTGGAGCCAGCAATCTACCTTATGGGCATCTGATAGCTTACTTGTAAATGGATACACATGATCACATACTTCCATGGCAAACTTGCATCGTGCAGTAAACGGACAGCCAGTAGGAGGTGAGAAAAGGTCAGGTGGTGTTCCATCAATTGGCTGCAACTCCTCATCCATTAAATCCAAACGTGGAACTGAGTTTAGAAGCCCTTGAGTATAAGGATGCTGTGGAGTGTAAAAAATTTCTCTTTTATCCCCTATCTCCACAATTTTACCTGCATACATCACCGCTATGCGATCAGCTATCTTTGCTACTACCCCTAAATCATGAGTAATTAAAATAATTGAAATATCGGTTTTCCTTTGAATTTCTTCAAAGAGCTCCAATATTTGTGCTTGTATCGTTACGTCTAAGGCAGTGGTAGGTTCATCTGCTATAAGCAGTTCTGGATCACAGATTAAAGCAATGGCGATTACGATACGCTGTCTCATCCCACCAGAGAATTGGTGAGGATACTGTTTTAATCTTTCCGAAGGATTCGGGATGCCTACCAGGTTTAGCATTTCGATTGCCTTTAGCCTAGCCTCTTGTTTTCCAACCTTCTTATGTGTCCTCAAACCTTCCGTTAACTGCTCCCCTATAGTAAGCGTAGGATTTAAGGCTGTCATAGGGTCTTGAAAAATCATGGATACATCAATACCTTGGATCTTTCTGAGTTCTGATTTACTTAGCTTCGTAAGCTCTTTGTTTTTAAATAAGATACTTCCATTCTTAATCTTGCCTGCTGGCTCCGGTATCAATCCCATGATGGCATTAGAGGTCACACTCTTACCACAGCCAGATTCACCAACGATTGCTAATGTTTCACCTTTATATAAATCAAAGTTGACTCCCCTGACTGCTTCTACCTCTCCCCCATACGTTTTAAATGAAACTTGTAGGTTATTAACCTGTAATATTTTTTCATCCGTTATCTTCTTTCTTGCTTTCTTACCGTTAGGCCTAGCTAAAGAGTCACCCGATTGTAAGGATGCAGCTACTTCATCTACTTTCCCTCGAGCAAGTTCCTTTGCATGATCTAATTGATGTTCATTCATCCATTCTTACCTCCTAAGCTTTGGATCAAGTGCATCCTGTAAGCCATCTCCTAATACATTAAATGCAAACATTGTCACAGAGATAAAGAATGCAGGGAAAAACAACCTCCACCAATGGCCAGATAAAATTACTGGCAAGGCATCATTTGCCATTACACCCCAGCTGGCAGCGGGTGCAGATACTCCTAGTCCTAAAAAACTAAGAAATGCCTCTGCAAATATCGCACTCGGTACAGTAAGAGTCATTTGGACAATAATAGGACCCATCGTATTAGGCAATAAGTTTTTCCGTATGATTCTTGAGCTTTTGGCACCAAAGGATTTGGATGCAGTTACAAATTCATAATTTTTAATCTGTAATACCTGGCCCCGTACAATCCTAGCCATACCTACCCAGCCAGTTACCGTTAACGCCACTATAATGGTTGTTAGACTTGGACCCATTACAACCATCAATAAAATAACTACCAGTAAATGCGGTAGACCATAAAGTACTTCAATAATACGCATCATGATCGCATCTGCTCTGCCGCCTTTGTAACCACTAAAGCCTCCATAAATAATTCCAATAAAGAAATCAATTAATGCAGCCATTACCCCTACAAATAACGAAACCCTAGCACCGTACCATGTTCTTGTAAAAACATCTCGACCTGCCTCGTCCGTACCGAACCAATGCTCAGCTGATGGACCTTGATTTTGCATTGGATAATTTACTTCATCCATATCATAGGGTGAAAAGATCGGACCAAATATAGCAAACAGGGTGAGAAGAACTAAAAAGAGCAGTCCTCCCATTGCAAGCTTATTTTTCTTTAGTCTTCTCCATGCATCCTTCCAATAGGACAAAGAAGGTCTTACAACAGATTCGGCTTCTCCCTCTTCTTTTACTTTTGGACGAAACCATTCATCCTTTATTTCTACTGGGGATACAGTCTCTTGTGTTTTAACCATTAAGCATCCCCCTCTTTACGATGTAATTTGATACGTGGATCTAATATGCCATAGACAATGTCTACTAAGAACAGCATAAATACTAAGAATGCACTATAAAAGACCGTCGTTCCCATGATAACTGGATAATCACGATTATTAATGCTTTCTACAAAGTATTTTCCCATTCCTGGAATGGCAAAAATGCGTTCTATTACGAAGGTACCTGTTAGAATACCTGCTAACATCGTACCCATAATGGTTACTACTGGCATTAAGGCATTTCTTAAGGCATGACGAAAAACAATTCTAACTGGAGAAAGTCCTTTAGCTCTTGCCATTTTGATATAATCCTGTGTCAATACTTCTAGCATGCTGGATCTAGTCAAACGAGCGATTATTGCCGTAGGTCCCGTGGCCAATGCTAGGGTTGGAAGAATCATATGCAACGGACTACTCCAAGTGGCTGGCGGTAATAACTCCCACGTTACTGCCACTTGCTGAATCAGTAAAGTAGCTAAAACAAAGTTAGGAACTGATATACCAATTACCGCAAAAGTCATAGCCAAATAATCAATAACACCGTTATGCCGGAGAGCTGCCAATGTACCTAAAAGAACCCCAGACAATAAAGCAACTAGGATAGTTGCCATCCCTAACTCAAAGGAAATTGGAAATCCCCTTGCTAACAGTTCATTGACTGATTCATTTGGTTTTTTAATCGATGGACCAAAATCGAATGTAACAATTGACTTCAAATAGTTCAAATATTGGACGTACATAGGCTGGTCTAGCTTATAAAACTTTTCTAAGTTTGCTTGAATAGTAGGATTCGAAGTTCTTTCACCATCAAAAGGAGAACCCGGTATGGTGTGCATTAATGCAAATGTGAGAGTCGCGATGATGAGGATTGTTGCTATCATCATCATAAAACGCTTAATAATATACTTCGTCACGGCAGGCTTCCTCCTAACAGAATTTGGTTTGCATTGCTAGCTCTACCATGACAAGCATCGCACGATACGCTTCAAGAATATCTTTTGCTTCAAATTTTACGATAGTTGTTCCTTCTATTATTTCACAGCCAGGCATAAGTGCTGCCCACTCAGCTTGTCCGTAGTTTGTAAATTCAATTTTTAATATTGGGTGCTCGGGAGGTGTCAGTGGTGGAATATGATTTCTTTTTTTAATAGCCTCTGCTACTTTTTCTTTAAGAAGGGCTTGTGATTTTTGAGGATGTAATGTTTTTACAGCAGACCTAGATATAGACTGCTTTACAGCAGCTGTTACAATGCCAGGTATAAGAGCTTCTGCCTCTCGACAAGCTCCGTCATCTCCAGCAACCATAATGACAGGAACTCCGTAATAGCCAGCCACGTATGCATTAAGTCCAAGCTCGCCTATCTCTACGTCATTGATGTACATATTACGAACTCCAAAAATCATGGAATGGCTCATAACCCCAGGTTGTCCTGCTCTAGAATGATATCCCGCAAATACTGCTCCTATGTAACTTTCGTCTAAAGACTGTACCATCGAATAAGGCTTAAGGTCTCCTGTTATTAAAGAGGCTTCTGGATGTAATTCCTCCACTAAAAGATTATTCATTTTTGAATGGCTGTCATTAACTAGGACCTCGTTAACTCCTGTAGATAGTGCCCCTTCTATAATTGCATTGGCTTCTTGCGTCATGATGCGTCTTGCTCTTTCATAGTTATGCTTGTTCGACTCCACAAATGTGTAATCCGGCAGACCTGTTATGCCTTCCATATCAACCGAAAGAAATAGCTTCAATACATTCTCCCCCAAATTCTAACTCTATTTTTCTATTAGTAAGACCAACTTTATCAAAATTTACGGAAAATTACAATATCTCGTTTTTGCTACATGTTTAGTATATTAAAAAAAAATTAATAAATTCATTTCTTCCTTTACCGAGAAAATAAAAAAGCAAATGCACCTTTTATAAAGGGCATTTGCAATATTCGATAAAGATAGACAAAACTTGGTTAAGTCGACGCTATAGTTCAAAAATTAACGAAATCTAGAGAAAAATCCACGATGGGATCCACCTGAAAACTGATTGTTAACAGGGTAAGCATTTTGTGCTTCAGGTACTACCACTGTTTCATTCGATTCTGTAACGTAATATTGCGGAACATTTACGATATGCTCTCTATTAACATTTACAATTGGTTGAATGACTGGCTGAACTCTTGGTATGAAAGAATCACAAACGCGATATTGCGGTGGGCAAATAATTGGCTCAGCTGCTGGTAGCTGTCTATTGCACCCACATTGTTGGCCCCAACTCATATTCTTCCCGCATGAATGGCACATATGATGATTACTCATATTTTTCACCTCCTCTTGCACTTATAGTAATAAATGCAAGAAATCATAAGAGGAATAGACAAACACCTCAATCACCAAAAAAAAAAGAATAATTTTATGTAAGCCATTATGCAAGATAAAACCAAGACAGACTTGATCCTTATTTAATATTCCTTAGCTATGGGCAGCTTATGAATAGCTTCATTTGATACGGACCATACTTTAAGAGACACTATCGCAAACATAATCGAATCGGCCCCTACAATTCGGTCTGGTCATGCTAGTACTCATTAAAATTATTACCAAATAATGTTTAATATGGATAATATCTGTTTATCAAATTAATACTCATAGATTTTATCGTATAAAATACCTAAAAAAAGCGTTTAAGTTGATTGAAAAATGGTTATTCTGGGCATATGGGTTGATTAAACAACTTTATCTTAGTATAGTAATAGACTTAACTTAGTTGATTTTAAAAGGAGGAAACATGAAGAATATTTCAAAAGTATTTTATATCACGATCGGCCTTATTATTATAGCGGTCGGTTATGGAGCACTAGCTCCGGAAAGTTTTGAGGCGCTTACTACACGAGGTAAGTCGTTTGTTTCAACATCATTTGGTTGGTATTACATGCTACTCATGTCAGTGATGTTGTTAGTTAGTATATTTTTTATCTTCAGTCCGTACGGGAAGATACGATTAGGTAAGGATACTGATCGACCAGATTTCAGTTTAATTTCCTGGTTAGCCATGCTATTCTCAGCAGGAATGGGAATCGGTCTTGTCTTTTATGGTGCCGCTGAACCTCTATCTCACTTCGCAACTAGTCCTGCTACTGAAGAACCTAATACGGATGCTGCATTTAAAGAAGGATTACGACAATCCTTTTTTCATTGGGGATTACACGTTTGGGCAATGTATGGAGTAATTGCTTTAACACTTGCTTACTTCCAGTTCCGTAAAGGGGAACCGGGGTTAATTTCGGCAACACTGAAGCCAATCTTCGGCAAAAAAATGGAAGGTCCTTGGGGTGTCCTTGTCGATGTGCTAGCTGTCTTTGCAACAGCATTTGGAGTTGCTACTTCCCTTGGCTTCGGCGCTGTTCAAATTAACGCAGGTCTTAACTACTTATTCGGTTTTGAAATAGGTATCTTTTCACAATTTATCATTATTTCTGTGGTTACTGTCTTATTTGTGGCCTCTGCATGGTCAGGGTTGAGTAAAGGTATTAAGTATCTTTCAAATCTAAACTTAATACTTGCTCTTGCCCTTTTACTTTTTGTAATTGTTCTAGGACCAACTTTACTCATTCTAAATATGTTCACGGATTCATTTGGTGGTTATTTAGCAAATATTATTCAAATGAGCTTTAGAACGGCTCCATTAAGTTCTACCAATAGAGATTGGTTGGATATGTGGACGATCTTTTACTGGGCTTGGTGGATATCCTGGGCTCCATTTGTGAGCATGTTCATCGCTCGAGTTTCTAAAGGTAGAACCATTCGCGAGTTTATGATTGGAGTATTACTAGTACCTACTCTTTTGGGTGCAATTTGGTTCTCATCTTTCGGAACAACAGCTATTGATATACAAAAAAGAGGCGTGGCAGATTTAGCAAGCCTTTCAACGGAGCTAACTATTTTCGAGATGTTTAATACCATGCCATTCTCTTTTATTATTTCTTTGGTAGCAATTTTGTTAATAGCATCGTTCTTTATTACGTCAGCGGACTCTGCAACATTTGTTCTCGGTATGCAGTCTACTAATGGGTCACTTACCCCACCTAATAGTGTCAAGCTTACGTGGGGAGTAATCCAGTCGACCATTGCGCTTATATTACTATCGGTCAATGGGCTCACTGCTTTACAAAACACTATCATCATTGCAGCTCTACCGTTCTCTTTTATTATGATACTCATGGTCATATCATTATTTAAATCATTAAACGGTGAAACTAAGTTAAAAAAGAAAAGATAAACAAAAATGCCAGGGAAAACCCCTTGGCATTTTTGTTTTAATATTTTTCATTGGGATATTATGAGATAATATACAAAGATCTGGTGAAAGTGTGGTTTCTTTATGATAAGTACAATAGGCAGGACAGTCAACCAAGAGGTCATTATGGATTTTCCTTTAGAATATATACAAACAAACGAACTGGAATGGTATTGGGTGGATATTGGTGAACCGACAAAAGAAGAGGAACAACTTTTAAGCTCCTTCTTTCACTTCCATCCACTTGCTATCGAGGATTGTTTGCAAATGTTGCAACGTCCTAAGTTAGATCACTATGGTGATTATGAATTTTTTGTTTTACATGCCTTTAATGAGAAAGAAATGGAGGCTGAGGAGCTCAACCTTTTTGTCGGAAAGGATTTTGTTGTAAGTTTCCACTTTCCCCCTATGCAAGAGTTACAAGAAGCTAGAGAGAGAATTAGAAGTAACCCTAGAAATTGGGATCGTGGCAACATCCTCATTACGTACAATATCGTGGATAAAGTAGTAGACACCTACTTCCCAATTGTTTACCACATCGAGGATTATTTGAATGAGGTAGACGAAAGGCTATCGATGGACATGGATCATTTGTCTATGGATCAAGTATTTGACCTACGAAGTGACTTATTGCGTTTACGAAGAACTATCATTCCTATGCGAGACTTGCTATACCGAGTGATGTACTCCGAGCGTATTAACTTAAACCAGAGTGAGCGTGCATATTTTGATGACATTTATGATCATCTTCTGAAGTTAACCGAGATGGTAGAAGCTAATCGAGAGTTAACTGCAGATATAAGGGACAGCTATGATTCAATCAATGCTAGCCGAATGAATCGTATTATGATGATACTGACCACGGTTTCTACCGTCTTTATCCCGTTAACGTTTATCGTTGGAGTGTACGGCATGAATTTTATTAATATGCCTGAGTTAGAGTGGAAGTATGGCTACTTTATTGTCGTTGGTTTAATGGTAGTAATTGCTACTGGGATGATTGCTTGGTTCAAGTATAAGGGCTGGTTTAATTTGTTTAGAAGTTAAAATTTACTTAGGGGGATAATATGATTGAGATTAAAGGAACACATAATAATGCATTAGTTTTTACAGATACAATAGAAGAAACTGCAAAATCTCAGGTAGAACAGCTTTGTAGTCTTCCATTTCTTCAGGACACCAAAATTAGAATGATGCCAGATTTACATGCTGGAAAAGGCTGTACGGTAGGCACTACTATGACGATTACTGATAAAGTAGTCCCTAATTTTGTAGGAGTCGATTTAGGATGCGGAATGATTTGTGCAAAGCTAGATACTAGAAAAGAAGATGTGGATTTTGCCAAGCTTGATAAGACAATCAAGAAAAATGTACCAAGCGGAACTCGTATTCGCCAAAAAGAACATCGTAATACAATAGAAATACCTTTCGAAGAAGTAGCTGCTCCTATTAATGAACAGCGCGCAAGGTTAAGCCTAGGTTCACTAGGAGGGGGAAACCACTTTATAGAACTGAATGAAGGGGAAGATGGCAGTATCTATCTAGTCATTCACTCTGGAAGTAGAAACTTAGGAAAACAAATTGCAGAGCATTATCAGCAAGTAGCAGCCGATACTTTAGGTAACAGCGTATCAAGAGATCTTGCATATGTAGAAGGAGACAATATGAAGGATTATTTATATGATCTTTCCATTGCCCAAAAGTACGCCGCATTTAATCGTAAGACAATGGTTGATGTTATTTGTAGAGGAATGAACTGGAGTGTTCAATCAGAGTTTGATACCATTCATAATTATATTGACTTAGATAACATGATTTTACGCAAGGGAGCAATATCGGCTCAAGCTGATGAAATCGTAATTATACCAATGAATATGCGTGATGGCTCACTTATCTGTCGCGGAAAAGGAAATCCTGAATGGAATTATTCAGGCCCTCATGGAGCTGGCCGTTTAATGAGCCGTTCTCAAGCAAGAAAACAAGTAGCGTTAGAGGACTTTCAAGCTTCAATGGAAGGAATTTGGAGTACTTCCGTAGTGTCTGCCACAGTAGATGAATCTCCTTTTGCCTACAAGGCTATGGAGGATATACTTGCTCATATTCATGACACGGTTGATGTATTAGAGGTTATTAAGCCCATCTATAATTATAAAGCACACTAATATAAAGGAGGCTCATCATATTTTCTTATGATGAGCCTCCTTCTTATATCTCCATTTAAATCAGGACTGATTAGCTGTCCAGTAATAAAATAAAGCTGTAAAAGTTAGTTTTTCTACATATGATAGGCCTTCTGCAAATGAAACGTGAACATTCATCCCTTGCAGCTCAAAGGCCGGGTGTGTAGCATACGGAAACATACCAAAGCGATAGGTTGCTAATCTTTTACCGTTCAAATCATTTACGTCTATATCACCGTATACACTCTTTGCTTCCATCTGATGTGTTTTTTCCCGATTTGGGTCAAATACTAGTGCTCTATTTTTTACTGAAAAAACTGGAAGTACTACAGTTGAAAGGTGTACCTGTTTATGATCAAACACTTGTATCTCCATAAATTTAAATTTGTTTGCAATAGTAAACTTGCTAACCACTTGACCATCCATTGTTATAACATCATAAGTTACTGGAAATATCATTCCTTTTCGAATAAGTGGAAATGCATTTAGCCTTCTTATGACCGGCTGTTCCACTGTAGGACTGATGCTATAAAGCCTTTCACCAGTGGGGGATACTAAAAAGCTCCTCGGAATAATCGAGACATCACTTTGGAAATTTAACTCCTTTAATGTAAATTCAGATGGAGTTTGTTCTGTAACTGTGCTCTGCTCCACTGGTAGCTTGTTCGCTGCTTGTTGGAACAAGAAAGTCAAACTAAAGAAAATGAGAAGCGTCCATCCTACAGATATATGTAATTCCCAATCCGTTAATAAAGTGTCCCTAAAGCCCAAAATTGCTGCTATGTAAACTATTAAAACAGTAATAGAGGCTATTTTAGCATATTTGGCTGTCCGTTCATAAATATGTTTCATCTACATCCCCCCTACCCCTTTTACGAAAACCTTCAGGAAATAGTTTCATAAAAAAATCCCTCCTAAAGATTTCTCTTTTGGAGGGTCTTCTTTTAATGCTCTAATGCTCGCTTAAACAGTTTTCGTAAAAATTGCCACAAAATATAGAGGCCAAACGCTAGAAATAATACCACTAAAATGGTCTCTACTGCGTGTGGTAGATTAAATGGGTTTAAGAAGATTTGAAGCGTAACTAGCAAATAGATGAGTCCGGCGATTCCAGCAATAACTACAATACCCATTATTGCAATCTGCATATAACTAAGTTGCTTCATTTGATGACGGTGTATAAATAATTCTAAAATGATGACCAAAAGGATAACCATAATTGTAATTGTCATCTCATGGAGATAGATAGAATTTATTAAATAGATGCCAAGAAATAAAATCATTAAGTACTTATAATTCTCATCTATTAGCTTTAACATACAGTCACCTCGGTTTTTAATATTTCATCGCTAGACGTTGTTTACGGTGGGCCCTTCTTGCTGGTCCAGTTTCATACAGACGTTTTTCATCCTCATTTTCTGGATGAATACCCGGGACTGGAACTGGTTTCCCCTCTTCATCTACTGCAACCATTGTCAGGAATGATTCGGTTGTAAGTTTTTCTTCTCCTGTCAGTAAATTCATGGAAGTTACGCGAACGTATACCTCCATTGAACTGCGTCCCGTTGAGGATACAATTGCATCTAATTCAATTACATCTCCAACTTTTGCTGAAGATAAAAAGTCTACGGAATCAATAGAAGCAGTCACGACAGCTCCTTTTGCATGTTTCATCGCAGTGATGGCTGCGATTTCATCTATAAACGCTAAAACCTTGCCACCAAATATAGTTTCATGATGATTAGTATCTGGAGGTAAGATTAAATGGGTTTGAATTGTTCTTGATTGACTCATTGGATTAGTATTCACGAAAATCTCTCCTTGATGTTTAACTTCGATGTATAGATCTTTCTTATATTCTTACTTACTTAGTATAGCATTCCTTCTTTAATTTGAGTTGGAAGAAGATGCGAAACTTGTCGCTGCAATAGATGAAATCATCATAGCCTGCTGAGCCTGCAAAAGTAATTCAAGGGAGGTAGTCATTGATATTGCGGTAGTTTCACGTATGTCCCTAGAAGGATTCAAAGTCAGTCCAAGAGCAATAGGTAGTGCTGATTCCTTGTACCAGGTAAAAAGCTTCATATTAGTCAATGCTCTGTATGTCTCTACTATATCCATTAGCTGATTCTCGTTTAATTTAAGAGCAGCCATAAAACCAATAAGTGGATATTGCGAAATAGAGAATTTTATCTTCACACTTTTAAAACCATCCCTAATAACCACTACCCTTGGTACTGTTTCCTTATCATACCCTGGATTTGTATAAGTAAGCACTTGAGATAACCACTGGAGCTCATTTCCTGCATAAAATTTATGATTCTTTAACTCCTCATAGTATTTATTCATGGTCGCTGCCCTCGTTGTAATATCCCCTTCCAGCTTACCTAAAAAGATGGCAAATGGATAATCATCACTATTAGTTAAGAAACGATGATGGACCTTCATCGCTGACATAAGCTCCATAGCTCTACTGATTTCAAAATCCCACTTATCTGATTCATCCGACATCATTAGAGCAGCAACGTATGTGTAATCATTCATCTTAAACGATTTTTTCTTCAATTCCTCTACCTTCAGTAACAACTGATCGATTGCTTCTTCCGGTTCTTGGCCACTTACATCCAAAACGGAAGTAAATAATGGTTGTAGGTGGGAACGCAAGGGAGAGAACACACTTACTCTGTTCTTCAGAATCTCTTTTATCTTGTTAAAGCGAACTGAATCCACATCTTTTTCTAGGGACGTATAATAGCCAGCAAGGGACAGTGTTACTCTTTTATCTACTGACCATCCTAAAATCTCTTTGAGCTTATTATAATTATGCTCTACTTTTTGTATTTTCATCATTTTACCCACTCCTTTACTTTTTTACTGCTTAAAACCCATGAAAGTTTCACTAATTTGTTATACTAATACCACAAAGAAAAGTAGGTGTTAAATGATGCGTATAAATAAATTTTTAAGCGAGGCTGGCATAGTATCTAGACGTGGTGCAGACAAATGGATAGCAGAGGGCAAGGTTACCATTAATGGGGCAGTTGCTGAACTAGGAAGTAAAGTAGAGACTGGCGATGATGTACGTGTAGATGGAAAGCCGGTAACTGTGGAGCAGCCTTTAGTATACCTTGCTTTAAATAAGCCAGTAGGTATAACTAGCACAACAGAGCGTAATATTAAAGGAAATATCGTGGACTTTGTTAATCACCCACTCCGCATCTTCCATATTGGTCGCTTAGACAAAGATTCTGATGGCTTAATATTACTAACAAACGATGGGGATATTGTGAATGAAATTCTTCGGGCAGAAAACAAGCATGAAAAAGAATATATTGTAACTGTCAATGAGAAAATAACAGACACTTTTATTGAAAAAATGTCGTCTGGAGTTAACATTCTTGATACAACTACTTTACCATGTAAAGTAAAAAAAATAGGACCAAAAACATTTAATATTATTTTAACTCAAGGCTTAAATCGCCAAATACGTAGGATGTGTTCTGCCTTAGGATTTACAGTTAAGAGATTACAACGAGTTCGTATTATGAACATTTCCATTGATGGTCTTGCTATTGGTGAATGGCGCGATTTAACTGAGCAAGAAAGAAAAGAACTATTTATGGAATTAGATTATCATCCAAAACGATAATAAAAGAAGCAGTCCCCATTTTAAATGCGGACTGCTTCTTTTATTATCTAGTTTCCAGCCACACGTTTCTCTAATGGTTGGAATAATTTCTTTTTATCTACATCTGGTCGAAGGGATTCTAGCTGTTCTAAAGCAATCTTAGCACCATAGTCCATTCCTTGACATCCACCTAACAGAACAAGATCGCCTTCAGACACCTCACTCAAGCCAAAGCTAATGGCCTCTGGTAGTTCTTCATATAAATGAACCGTAATGCCTGCTTCGTCCATTACTTCTTTAAATACTTGTAACTCTTGTTCAGACACAACATCTTTCTTAGTAACGTGGGATTTACTAATGGTAGCAGTGATCTCATGAATACCTAATCTTGGTGCCCATTTAGCGATAGCTTCTGCATTTTCTCTATTGACGGTTACCCCTCTATCTCCACGAATTGCATATACAAGGGACAAGCGGTTAAAATCCATTTTTTCTAAAGTTCCAAGTGTAATATCTATGTTCCCACTATTTGCAAAGTGGTCATCTATAATTTTAAAATCTTCCTCAAAGATGATTTCAAAACGTCTTTCTACCCCTACAAATTCGGAGAGGCTTTTTTGGATGGTCTCCACTGGAACACCACATAACAAGCCGGCTACAATACTAACCATGGAATTGTAAACGGAGTGGTAACCCGGTGTAGAAAGCTCAATTGAAAATTGTTGCTTGGGTATGATCATATCATTTGTAACTAAATCACGTTGAATAACTAGATTGAATTTTGCTCTTCCTGTTGATAAATCCAATTCTTCACATATTACATCTGCCGATTGGTCTTCTACACCAATAGTAATAACTGTAGCCTTTGTTTTGTTAATTAGAGAGGCAGAATAAGCATCATCTAAATTCAGAATCGCTACCTTGTCTGCTCCAGCGTCTCGTATAAGACTAGATTTATGTTCAAAATATTTTTCAAAGGATGAATGTAAGTCGATATGTTCTCGACTTATATTGTTTAACGTCACAATGTCAAAATCGACACAGCCTACACGTTTTAACTCTAAAGCAGAGGATGAAACCTCCATAGTAGCGTGAGTCACACCTTCATCGACCATCTTAGCGTAAAATCGCTGTAGATCCAGCGATTCTGGTGTTGTCAGTTCAGAAGGCTCTGCATAATCACCAATTTTAACTACGACAGTTCCCATTAGACCTGTTTTAAGACCATGATTCTCTAAAATTGCATTAGTCATAAAGGAGGTTGATGTCTTTCCATTAGTTGCCGTAATACCTATCGTTTTAAGCTTATGGGTTGGATGATCATAGTAAGCAGCAGCAAGTGCAGCTAGAGCTTTACGTGCATCCCCAACTTTATATTGTGGAACCTCTAAAGCATCTATAAACTCCTCTACCACAAGTGCTACAGCACCATTTTCCACTGCTTGTCCAGCAAACTTATGTCCGTCCGCTTTAAAGCCTTTTATACAAACAAATACTTGGCCCTTCTCCACCTTCTGTGAATTATAAGCAAGTCCTGTAATATTCATATTTTTAGCATTTTTGACGTCAATTATAGATAGTTGATTCATCAAATTTGTTAGTTCCATCAAAACAGCCACCTTTATATGTAAAATCTTCTCAGTTAAGTTTACATCAATTCAAATAAGAAGGAAACTAAAAGGAAATACAAAAACTATTTCCTTAATAGTCCTTCAATTGAGTCTATTCCATCATTTCTCTTGTTAAAAAGTCAGGCCGTTCCTGGAAAGAATGGCGACATAAAATATATGCTTTTCGTGAGAAGAAAGTAATCAATTTTTCACTTACAACGAGACATCTTTCGTCTAGGCATCTCGCCCTTAATCTGTCTACCTTCGCCTCAAATGAAAAAACGTGATATCCTAACGATTTCACGTTTCTCATTATTTGAGGCTAGTTGCGTTATTCCGCCTCGTTATAGTGTTCCATGCAAAAAGCAAGAACTACAGACTCTTCATTTTCTTCTAATCCGTAGTCTAATACTTTTCCATTACTGCGATCAAGAATGTGATATTGAACAATTTTTGACCCCGTATCTAAAACAGCTAAAATAACTCTTAAATCTAAAGAGCTTGCCTCTTCAAATAACTCGTCATCCTCTGGAACTTCAAAGCCTAATAAAAATTCATATCGATCCCCAGCAATTATTCCTGTTGGGTCCTTTATCTTTTCAACCTCATAAGATGTTATATTCACAAAGTCCACCTCCGTCTATAGTTTATCATTTTTACAGAGCTTTTTCTTATTTTGTTCGCTATAATAGAGAGATTATAAAAAGAAGGAGAGAGTCTCTCATGCTTAACCCTGAAAAAATAATATATATACTTGTACCTGTTTTTCTTCTCGTATTAGTATTCGGTGAAGGTCTAAATAATATCGTATATTCTATCCTATCTTTCCTCTTAGGCTTGTCGATGCTTTACCTTGCTTATTCCCTTTTACGTAAACAACGCGAGGAGCGAAAGCAACGCAAATAATATTTAAAGGCAGTACATTTGCTCCAACACTTTCATCATAGCAAAAGCACCCTTGGACTTATTAGAGCAGATAGCTAATTTAAGTTGTTGAGCAGGATAGTACGCCGAGTGAAAGCTAACTCCAGGGTCATATCCCATTACGTGGTACTTGCTAATATTGTTCCCGTCTTTCTTTATCCATACCCCATATCCATAGTAATCATCATCCTGTTCTTTTACGTATGGTTGGAGTAAGGCTGCCGTTGTTTGCTCTTCTAATAGTTTATTGTCTAGGAGGGCATCCCAAAAATGAAGCATATCCTGAGCCGTTGTAAAAGCTCCTCCATCCGACCCGCCTAGGACGGGTAGAGAATAAATATTAGTTTTCCATGATCCATCCTCATAGTCTATATAACCTATTGCCGTATTATTTGGTAAGGCATCCATCGGAAAATACCCTGAGTCCTTCATTCCCGCTTTCTCAAAAATATTTTTTTCTACATATCGTTGAAACGAAAGCCCTGTAGTTTCTTCTACGATTAAACCAAGTAAGATATAACCTGCGTTGTTGTAATGAAATTGTTCTCCTGGCGTAAATCTCATCTTACCATTCTGAAATAATGGTAAGAAGTCCTCTAACTTACGCATATGGTACATCGGCTTTTCAATCCAAAGCTCTTCAAAGTCATCCATCACTTCTTCATCAAAATAGTCTGGGACTCCAGAAGTATGTGTCAGTAAGTGATGAATAGTTATTGAATTATCAAAGTGAGGAAGAGTGATGGACGTACAATCCTTTAATTTTTGGTCATAAGCTAATTTCCCTGCCTCTACTAGCTGGCTAATGGCAACCGCTGTAAAAATTTTGCAACCAGATGCAATACCAAACCTGGTATCTATCGTGTTAAGTAGCAGATCGGAGCGGTTAGCATATCCAAAATTAGTCTCTACTAGCGAGGAATCCTTGTTTTTCAATAGAATACTTCCTGAAAACTGCGATTCTTTTTGAGCCACTTCTATTTGTTGATTGTTCATCTCTCCCATAACATTTCCCCCTGAAGATTATCTCTATTTTCTAAAAATCTTTACTACCTCGTTTACGATTAGTGGTAGTAAGCTAAGCCCAATAACAATTAACCAGTCCTCTAATTGTAGCGACTGTACACTAAACACATCTGCAATTGGTCCAATTGAAACAATGAGCACCTGCAATACAACACCTAACAAAATAGAATATATTAATAACTTATTTTTAAACAACCCCGCTTTAAACACTGACTGGTTCATAGATCGGAAATTTAAGGAATGAACTAGCTGAGAAAAGCTTAAAGTGATAAAGGCCATCGTCTGAGCATGTGTCAATACTTCCTCGGACACATTCTTTGTAACTCCCTCTAGCCCAATTAAAAAGGCAACTAAAGTTGCAATACCTATTAGTAGACCGTTTAGCAATAAGAAAGGAATCATTCCATGAAATAATTGTTCCTTTTTTGGTCTTGGCTTTTCCTTCATTACTCCCGGTTCCTCAGGATCCATCCCAAGAGCAAGAGCTGGGAAAGTATCGGTCACTAGGTTAATCCATAAAATGTGAATGGAACGTAAAGGAGTCGGCCATCCAGCAATGATTGCGAAAAATAATGCTATGATTTCTCCAAGATTACAAGACAAAAGGAAGATAATAGACTTTTTTATGTTTTTATAAATATTTCGACCTTCTTCAACTGCTTTTACAATGGAAGAAAAATTATCATCCGTAAGTACCATGTCTGAGGCACCTTTTGCTACATCCGTTCCGGTTATACCCATAGCAACTCCTATATCTGCCTCTTTTAAGGATGGTGCATCGTTCACTCCATCTCCTGTCATCGAAACCGTATTACCAGCGGCCTTCATAGCTTGGACAATTTTCACCTTGTGCTCAGGAGAAACACGAGCAAACACATTGATGTTTTGGCATGTCTTAACCAATTGTGCTTGGTCTAAGGAGTCTAATTCAACGCCCTCCATAACCTCCTCATCAGAAGAAGCAATTCCAAGATCCTTGGCAATAGCAAATGCGGTGTCCTTGTGATCTCCCGTTATCATTACCGTACGAATACCTGCACTTTTACATAGTGCAATAGAGTCTTTAACTTCTAATCTAGGAGGGTCAATCATTCCAACGAATCCAACGAAAATAAGGTCATTTTCAGCCTGCTCCAGCTCTATCTCTGCATCCACCTTATATGCCGCAGCTAACACTCGCAGTGCCTCGCTAGACATCGAGTGAGATGCATTTAAAATGATTACTTTATCCTCTTCCGTTAATGGTTTAACTTCTCCATTACTCCAAATTCTATTACATCGACCAAGTAATCGATCTATTGCCCCTTTGGTCATATAGTAATAGCCGTCTTCAGACTCGTGGATCGTCGTCATTAACTTTCGTTCCGAATCAAATGGAATCTCTGCGACTCTTTTTAACTCCGCTTCTAGGACATTTTTGTCAATCCCATGGCTCGCTCCTGCAGCGATTAATGCAATTTCAGTTGGATCACCTGTTTCAGCACCTCTCGTATAGGTAGCATCATTACATAAAACAAAAATTCTCATTAAACGTTCATGCCCAGTACTAGCCTTTTTTAGATTTGCTATTTCCTGAGTCTCTCCATTTAAGAAAAACTTTGTTACAGTCATTTTGTTTTGCGTAAGTGTGCCGGTCTTATCAGAACAGATTACATTTACGGATCCTAAAGCCTCAACCGCTGGGAGCTTACGAATGATTACATGTTGTTTAATCATTCTTTGTACACCAATTGCCAACACAATAGAGACTATAGCCGGCATACCTTCAGGAATAGCAGCAACTGCAAGACTGATCGCAATCATGAACATCTCTAGTAAATCTCTTCCTTGAAACATTCCGATTAAGAAAATCAGCAAAGAAATCCCCATTGCTGCAAAACCTAAATACTTACCTACTTGAGCAAGGCTTTTTTGTAATGGAGTTTGCTCATCCCCCGTATGTAGCATGCCTGCTATTTTACCAATTTGGGTGTTCATACCTGTTCCTACTGCTATGCCTGTTCCTCTACCAGCTGTGACTAGGGTGGACATGAATAACATATTTTTTTGATCACCTAGAGGAATTGTCTTTTCCTCTGTATTAAGCTTTACATGTGCATCCTTTTCAACGGGAACAGATTCTCCAGTTAAAGCTGCTTCCTCTACTTTGAGGTTGGCGGATTCAATTAACCTAATATCACATGGTATATACGATCCCGCACCTACCACAATAATGTCACCCGTTACTACCTCAATCGAATCTATCTCTTTAGATTGACCATCCCTTTTGACTACAGCCTTTGGAGTGGACATATTTTTTAGTGCTTCTAATGCTTCCTCTGCTTTTGACTCTTGAACGACACCTACAACTGCATTGATAATAACTACTATCCCAATAATAATTGCGTCTGCCACTTCTCCTACAAAAGCTGAAACCGCTGCAGCAACTATAAGTACATAAATAAGCACATTGTTAATTTGAGCAAATATTCTTTCAAACCATGATTTCTTTTTGGCAGCTGCCAGTCGATTAGGTCCATTTTTTTCTAATCTCTGCCGTGCTTCATCAGTGGTTAGACCTTCTTGTAGATTAACCTGTAACTCTGTTGCTATCTCTTCGGTCCTTTTGTTATACCACATAAGTTTTCATGCCTCCTTTTTATGTATATCTTTCCCCTAGAAAAAATTTTAATGTAAATAATTTTAAATATCAGTTGTACTTTATGGTCTAAAAAAGCGACATTCTAAAAAAAAGCGACTGTAACACTAGAAGTGTTACCTAGTCGCTCTCATCCTCTGATAACTCGCCTTTTTCATTAATTGCAACTCTTTTACCATTCGTAAAATGAATGTCTATTGGAGAGGTAACACTCATCTTTCTAGAGAAATACCATCTGCGTTGTGGAGGGACGAGTAATATAAATGTATCTTTTCTACCTATAAAGTTTAGCTCCTCAGGCTCGATCCGAACATGACCTGATACAGCAATACCTAGATTTTGAAGCTGTTCTCCTACCTGTTTTACAAAAGGAGTTGTTATACTTACCTCACTTATATTCAGTAAAGATTCAATACTGAAGTCACTCCATTTATCTACATGTCTTCTAGCGATAAACTCGATTACATTACCAGCCGGGTCCTCAAAATAGAATGCGTCTGCGTCAAACCGACTATAGTATATATCGTCTAACCCATCCTCTCTATTTAGCACAACTCTTTCCTTTGCCCAAAGTTTAGCAAGTGTGTATTGATTGCCTGGAATATTAATCGCAAAATGATACAACGAAGCAAGTTCTGTTTCTTGAAAAACAAGAGTAGACTCGCCAATTTCTACTTGAAAATAATGGTCATCTGCTGCTGTAACATTGAGCTCTAGCACATTCCCATAAAATCCTCGCAGCTCCTGTAACTTATTTGTATACATGGTTACTGTTTTAAACATACTCGCACCCCTTTTTATTTAACATCAATTACTTCAAATCGTTCACAGACTAACAATAAATCTTCTTCAAACTTCAACCCAACTTTGTCTAATTCATTTGTGAAAAAATTTATGTGGGTTTTTTTCCAGTAATTATAACTTCTGTCTCCTTCACCCTCTGCATGCGCAAATTCTTCAGAAATTCTATTCATCGGTTTAATGGTGACATCCTTTGTTTTTATAATACAAACTGGTTCATCCTTGGTATTTAAGATAATATTATACTCACCAACCTGTGGAAGTGGCTCATTTTCTTTTTCATATAGAATATGAGCGGAACAAGTAGCAGTTTTTATTCTGTTTACAACTAGTTGTGCCAAAGTGTCCGCATCTTCTCCAAATTGCCAAGCGGAGACCTTGGGCTCATACTCTTTGTCTTTCCAAAAACTGTTCCAGTATTCTCTAGCAGCTACATTCATATGGATTACCTCTTTTATTTAATATTTCGTTAATTTTAGTATAGAGAAGGATTTTTCAAAATACTATTGATATTTTCACTATTTCTTTCAAGGTTACCAGAACTAACTAGAAGTAATGGAGGATTTATAAGATATTAGTGTATACAGTAAGACAAGAAGAACAAACATACAGGCATGCAATCGTTAATAAAGCGATCAGGACATCCTACATAAGGGAGCTAATGAAATGACTAACAAATTATATTACGAAGATCCTTACCTAACTACTTTTACTGCCTCTATCATAAAAAAAGAACCGGAATATGTAATAATTTCAGAAACAGCTTTCTATCCTACTGGAGGCGGCCAACCATGTGATATTGGTAGTCTAAATGATATTTCCGTAGTAAACGTAGAGATTATAGATGGAGAAATAAGACATTTTCTAGCTGAGCCATTAGATTCTCAGTCCATAGAAGTGAAGGGGAGTATTAACTGGAGGAGACGTTTCGACCATATGCAGCAGCATGCTGGTCAGCACATCTTATCTGCAGCCTTTGCAGAGCTTTTCCAAATGCAAACAGTAAGCTTCCACCTTGGTAAAGAAACTGCAACAATTGATTTAGATACAACCGAAGTTACTGAGGAGCAATTGAAAAAAGTAGAAGAATTAGCTAATCAAATAATTCTTGAAAACCGCGCTATTGAAACAAAGTGGGTGACAGAAGATGAGCTTACTCAATACAAATTACGTAAATCAACTAGTATTAAGGAAGATATCCGATTAGTCATCATTCCTGATTTCGATTACAACGCTTGCGGCGGCACTCATCCATCTTCGACTGGACAAGTAGGTTCCATTAAAATCCTACAGACAGAGAAAGAAAAACGGCATATTCGAGTGGAATTTGTCTGCGGTAAAAGAGTGTTAACACAACTTGACCGTAAGCAAAATGTATTACTTAGCCTAATTAGCAAGCTGAGTTCACCGGAGGAAAAGCTAGTCGATACTGCAAATAACCTATTGCATACTAACAAAAATTTAGAAAAGCTATTAAATGAGCACAAACAGGAGCTTTTAAAGTTCGAAGCCAAGGAGTTATTAAAACAATCTATTAACGATATAGTAGGTGTTACTTTTGAAAATAGAACTATTCAGGATCTACAAAGGCTTGCTCGCTTCCTTGTAGAGGAATCCCCTTCCTCCCTATGTGTATTAGTTTCACACAATGAAGAAAAGCTTCAAATCGTAACTGCCCGTGGTACAAATAGAGAAGAGAGTATGAAAGCATTGCTTCTACAGCTACTTCCTCTAATTAATGGTAAGGGTGGAGGAAATGATACACTTGCCCAAGGTGGAGGCGAAGCAGCGCTCTCTAGTACAGAGCTCTTAAATAAGGCTTTAACTTACATTAAGTAGCCGTGCCATAAAAGCTCCTTCTACATATACTAACTTGACTAAGTAGAAGGAGGATATTATTTTGACGAATCAATTTAATTTTCCGGGTTTATTTCCCGGCGGATTTCCGGGAAGACCACCTGGTGGACCTGGAAGCACAGGAAGACCGCCAGGTGGGCCAGGTGGCTTTCCGGGTATACCAGGTTTTCCAGGATCACCGGGTTCGCCAGGTTTTCCAGGGTCTCCGGGTTTTCCGGGCTCGCCAGGGATGCCTGGATTTCCAAATAGACCGCCAGGTGGCGGGCAGACTCCAGGTACACCAGGTAGGCCTCCAGGACAAAATACACAAGGAGGGCCACCTACTAGCCCTCCGCCCTCGTTTATTCCTCAACAAAGACAGGATGTAGGCGTGTTTGCGGTTGACCCTGGCGCTATTAGAAATTGCTTGTTCCGGAACACTTATATTTGGTTAAATAACGGAAGAGGCTTTTGGATTTACCCAACCTATGTAGGTAGAAATTCAGTTTCTGGTTTTCGCTGGAATGGTTTTCGTTGGACCTTCTACGGTACAGACCTAGGAAGAATAACATCTTTTCAATGCTTTTAAAAAGCCGAGTCTTCTCGGCTTTTTCTTATTTCTCCAGTTTTCTCCCACTTTACAAAGTGTATAATGAGGATTAAAATAAAACTTAGCTAGTTAAATAATTTTCCAGACAAGGAGCTAGAAGATGACAAATCCACTTATTCATGAGCTTTTCCAAAAGACTCGTTATTTATCGTATGAGGTAAACAAAACGCTAAAGGGTTATAATCTTTATTCATCTCAATGGTCTGTCTTGAATTGCGTCTATCGACATAATGAAATGACACTGACTCAAATTTGGAAGTATTTAAATGTGGAAGCCCCTACGATCACTCGTACAGTCAATCGATTGGCTGTTTTAGGTTGGCTAGACATAAAGGCTGGAAAAGACCGTCGTGAAAAAATAGTAAGACTTTCAACCAAAGCGCTAGAAACCTTTCCTACTATTGAAAACTCTATGAATGTTTTCGAAAACGAAATGATTTCTGCCCTGTCTAAAGAAGACCAACAGCTTTTAATGGAGTTGTTAAAAAAAATTAATAAGGAGTAATGTTTTTTGACTAACAAGGAACCAATATGGACTAAACCTTTTATCAGTTTGTTCAGTACAAACTTCTCCATATTTATCATCTTCTATGGCTTAGTAACTGTTCTTCCTCTTTACGCTACCGATGTATTAGAGCGTTCGGATGAAGATGCCGGTTTACTAATGACCATTTTTTTAATTTCTGCAATTATTATGCGTCCGTTTACCGGTAAGCTTTTAGATTTAGCCGGTAAGAGAAAGATGCTATGGATCAGTTTATTTTTATACTTGATTTGCACAGTTATGTATTACTTCATAGAACCCTTTAGTATCTTGCTTATTTTGCGCTTTGTCCAAGGTATTTGGTTTAGTATCGCTACAACCGCCAGTGGCTCCCTTGCTGCAGACAATATTCCACCATCTAGACGTGGTGCAGGATTAGGATACTTTACTATGTCTACAAATTTAGCTGTAGTAGTAGGTCCCTTCATCGCTTTGACGATTGTTCAGTACTTCTCATATGATATTTTCTTTATAGCTATGAGTCTACTTTTATTAATTGGTGCTTTAACGGCATTATCCATTCCACCTGAGAAACAGCCAGCCGTGCCACCTGTCAGAGCAAAAATGACTTTAAACGATCTTTTTGAAAAGAAATCTTTACCAATCGCATTAATCGGGAGCTTAGTCGCTTTTTCATACGCAAGCATTCTATCTTATCTTTCTATATACTCCCAACAAAAAGATTTGTTGTATCTAACTAGTAGCTTCTTTGCAGTTTTTGCTATTGTGATGCTTGTAAGTAGACCATTTACCGGAAGAATTTTTGATGAAAAAGGACCAAGATACATAATAATACCGGGATTAGTCTTCTTTATGTTTGGACTTATTTTATTAGCATATATGGATAGTCCCTTTACATTCTTATTGTCTGGCGCTTTTATTGGTTTAGGATATGGAGCGATTGTGCCTAGCTTCCAAACACTAGCTATACAATCGACTACTCATGAGAGAAGTGGCTATGCAACAGCTACCTTCTTTACATTGTTCGATACTGGTATTGCTATAGGTTCTTTCATCCTCGGAATTGTTGCATCGAAACTTGGGTATCAAGGGCTTTACCTGCTATCTAGCGGTATTGTTGCCTTGACCTTGATTGTATTCTTAATGCAAATGAAGCGATTGAGAGCAAACCTTAATCGCTAAGCTTAATGCCTTTTGAGGGACAAACGCTTTGTTCCGAGTTAATCCGTTTATATTATAAAAAGCACAATGCAGAAGTCGACTGCATTGTGCTTTTTATTTAAATAGATGTATATAAACCCTATATTTGGTAAGACTTATGTGGACTTAAAAATGTAAAATTAGGAGGGACATAAGTGTATAAACATATTACAGTTACTTTAGTAATTACTAGCGTTTTATTGGCAGGGTGTAGCTTTTCTTCAGTTGATGCAGATAAAGGTGAGATGGTGGATGTTTCATTGATGAATTCAGAAGGTAAACAAGTAGGAACTGCAACGCTTTCAGAAACCTCCAAGGGTACCCATATTTTATTAAAAGCAGAGGGGTTAGCTCCTGGAATTAAGGCCATCCATTTTCATGAGAAGGCTAGCTGTGAAAAACCAACGTTTGAATCCGCCGGAGGTCATTTTAATCCTACTGGAAAAGAGCATGGATTTCAAAATCATAAGGGGTATCATGCCGGAGATCTACCCAATATTGAAATAGACAAGGATGGAACTGTTGAGTTAGAAACTATTTCACCTGCTGTAGTGTTAACTCAAGGGAAAAGTAATTCTTTGTTAGATGCTGATGGTAGTGCTATTGTTATTCATGAAAGTGCTGATGACTATAAAACCGATCCTGCAGGTAATTCTGGCAAAAGAATTGTATGCGGAGAAATTAAGAAATAAGTTGGAGTGTGAAACACGTGAGAAAAGTAGGCTGGTTTCTTCTTTTGTTAGTAGCCATTTTCTTCTCCAGACCTTTGTGGGAGGAATATACAACTGAATATGTTGATCTTTCTTTTCTTCAGCCTGTAGATGAATGGATAGAGTCTATGGAGGTTGGTCAGTATCTAAATGAAGCGAAGGCTTACTGGCAAGAGATGAAATCTAATCCTACTTCCTCCCCAACTAAAACGAACATTCCTCTTTCTGATGCAGGCATTGAGCTAGATCAGATTAAGATGGGTATGAAAAAAACCGAGATTGAAACGATATATGGAAAAGCTCAAAGAGTTAGTCTAAACGAATACGGGTTAGTTTGGCATACTCACCATGAAAACTATCAAAATTTCATGATGGTTTCTTATGATTCTCAAAATAAGGTAAATGCCATGTTCACTAATCAGCCCTCTAACTCCATGTTTTTAGGGATGACTATGGATAGTAATAGAGAGCAGTTGCTTGCTGCTTTAGGAGAACCTATCAAACGTTTAAAAAAGGGTAACATCGTCTATATACTCCCAGACTCGGGGGAATATGATTTGTTTTTGGTCAATAACAACTATGTTACTTTTTTTTATGATATACATGAGAGCAGTACTATTACAGCAATACAAATTGTAGAGGAATCCGTGGAAAAAAATCATAAAAAAACATTTGGTGAGCCTTCTGAGGAATTGAAAAAAGGATTTGAATATCAGCTTTTCGATTTAACAAATGCTGCTCGTGCGATTCGTGGTTTACCTATCCTTGCGTACGATGAATCAGTAAGTGACACCGCTCGGAAGCATAGTGAGGATATGGCTGTCCATAATTATTTTAGTCATGACAACTTACAGGGGCTAACTCCTTTTGACCGAATGGAGCAGGACGGTCTTAGCTTTACCTATGCTGGTGAAAATTTAGCATACGGACAAAGCAGCAGTATATTTGCCCATGAGGGATTGATGAACTCACTTGGTCATCGTAAAAATATTCTCAGTCCAAATTACAGGAACTTAGGAGTCGGAACTGCTTTTAATGATACTGCTACACCCTACTACACTGAAAACTTTTTTACACAGTAAAAAGCTATAGAGAGGATCACGACTAATGTCGGATCCTCTCTTCTAAATTTCACTTACTTTAAGTTAAATCCTTTACTTGCTAAGAAATCTCTCACATGGGGTCTGCGAGGACTTTCTAGGAAGTCTGCCATTTGCCTTGTCCAAGTAGATACTTTTTGGTTAGATCCACGACTCAAGTAATATTCCTTCATCGTTTCATCATACTCTTTGAGAAGCTCTCCGTATTTACCAGAATTATAATCATTTTCGTGGAGAATGGCCTCCACTGGTAGACGTGGCTTCACCTCATTTTGTTGGTCAGGCACACCTAGTGTAATTGCAAAGAGTGGAAATACCCCTTCTGGCAGATTAAACAAAGTACTAATTTCATCTAATGCATTTCTTACCCCACCTATGTAGCAGATGCCATAGCCTTTGTCTTCGGCAGCAATAACAAGATTTTGCGAGAACAGGGCTACGTCTACTGTTCCGACAATTACATTTTCAACCGTATCAATCGTTATTTCTTTTTCTTGAATTTTGCCAGCCGCTTGTAAGCGATTGAAGTCTGCACACATTAGAAGAGCTGCTCCTGCAGTAGCAAATTGAGTAGGGTTTTTGGATAGTCTACCTAGTTCTTCTTTTTTCTCCTCATCGGAAACCCATATCACGCTATAGGCTTGTACGAAGTGGGAGCTGGCAGCATGTTGAGCAGTTTCTATAAGCTCTACTACTTCTTCTCTCGGCAACTTATAGTCTTTATATTTTCTCACAGAAGCATGCGCTCGTAACAGTTCTTTAACCATTCGTATTCCTTCTTTCGTTGTTTTTTCTAAAGTAAGTATAGCTTAATTTATTTTAAGAATGAAACAAATCACACTCTAAGGAAACGGAATGGCTATTAAAGACGGCAAGTAACAAGCTATGGGCTCTGCAGTGTTTGTTGAGTCAATTACAAATAAGCACAGGAAGGGGATACCATTACTGTGCTTATTTCCATTATTCATAACTACTAAGCTGAGTGTTCTCGTCAGAGGTAAATGCCCGAGATCTTGTTAGGAATCGTTTGCCCTCTACTCCTTCTAAAGAAAACATTCCTCCTCTTCCCTCTACCACATCAATGATTAGCTGGGTATGCTTCCAGTATTCAAACTGATTCTTGTGCATGTAAAACGGAACATCCCCAATATGTCCCAAGAGGATATCCTGATCTCCGACAATTAGCTCCCCATTGGGATAGCACATAGGAGAGGACCCGTCACAGCACCCTCCTGATTGATGAAACATTAAGGGACCGTGCTTAATTTTCAATTGCTCGATTAGCTCTAGTGAAGCATCTGTTGCGATGACCCTTTCGACCATCTACATTCATCCTCTCTGTTGCTTAAAAGAATCCTAATTTATTTTCACTATAGCTCACTAATAGATTTTTGGTTTGTTGATAGTGACTGAGCATCATCAAATGATTTTCTCGGCCTATTCCAGACATTTTGTAGCCTCCGAAAGCAGCATGGGCCGGGTATTGATGATAACAATTTGTCCATACACGTCCTGCTTGAATAGCACGTCCAAAACGATATGCTGTATTCATATTGCGTGTCCATATTCCAGAACCTAAGCCGTATAACGTGTCATTAGCAATTTCCAGAGCTTCTTCTTTCGTCTTAAATGTGGTAACCGACACCACTGGACCAAAAATTTCTTCCTGGAATATACGCATTTTGTTATGACCCTTAAAGACTGTCGGCTTAATGTAATAGCCCTCTGCCAATTCACCTTCTAATGTATTCCGTTCGCCACCGATCAGGCACTCTGCTCCCTCTTGTTTTCCAATATCCAAGTAGGATAGAATTTTCTCCATTTGCTCTGTGGAAGCCTGTGCTCCCATCATTACATCAGGGTCTAAAGGATTTCCTATGTTAATAGACTCCACTCGAGCAATTACTCGTTCCATAAACTTATCATAAATAGACTCTTGAATAAGCACCCTTGAAGGACATGTACACACTTCTCCTTGATTTAAAGCGAACAATACAAAGCCCTCTATTGCTTTGTCTAAAAATGCATCATCTTCATCCATTATGTCCTCAAAGAAGATATTTGGTGATTTCCCACCAAGCTCTAGTGTTACTGGAATAAGGTTTTGAGAAGCATACTGCATGATTAAACGGCCAGTGGTAGTTTCTCCGGTAAAGGCAATTTTACTGATTCTAGGACTAGAGGCTAAAGGTTTACCAGCTTCTAAGCCAAATCCATTTACGATATTCACCACGCCAGCGGGAAGTAAATCCTCAATCAGCTCCATTAGTACTAATATAGAGGCTGGCGTTTGCTCTGCTGGTTTTAGCACGACACAGTTACCAGCTGCTAAGGCCGGGGCTAGCTTCCATACTGCCATTAGGATAGGGAAATTCCAAGGAATAATTTGTCCCACTACACCAAGAGGTTCATGGAAATGATATGCAACTGTATCATTGTCTATTTGGCTAAGTCGACCTTCTTGTGCTCTTATGGCACCAGCAAAATAACGAAAGTGATCAATAGCTAAAGGTAAATCAGCATTTAAAGTCTCTCGTACCGCTTTACCGTTATCCCAAGTCTCTGCAATAGCTAACATTTCTAAATTTTCTTCTAAACGGTTAGCAATTTTGTTCAAAATATTTGATCGCTCAGTTACCGATGTCAATCCCCAAGCTTCCTTGGCGGCATGAGCTGCATCTAAAGCCAATTCAATATCCTCCGATGTGGAACGAGCAACCATTGTAAATACCTTTCCTGTCACAGGAGTGACATTCTCAAAGTACTGCCCATTAACCGGTGGTGTCCACTCTCCGTTGATATAATTATCATACTTGTCCTTAAAGGAAACCTTTGCCCCTTCAGTATTAGGAAATGCATAAACCATCCCTATTCCTCCCCCACATTTTTTTGCGCATTTAAATAATATGCAAAAGAATAATTATGTATGCGCTTACAATTTTAATTACTTTCCATGAATTTGAATCTTATATCCCCCCTCTAATAATATCAATCTTACAATAATATTAACAGATTAAAATGAATATTCAAATTATATAATTTGATAAACTTATTTAAAGATGGGCTCTGTTATTTTCATAATTCCTCTATCAGCCACGTGCAATATTAAAGCCTTCATTATTCTTTTCAGAAAGGACTACATAAATTTAAATAGATAGATTAAAAATGCTTATAACATTTTTTGGATAATTTTATTAATATATAGAAAACACTCTTTTAATTTTTTGAATTTTTTTATAAAATAGAAGAATGGCTATTTTTTAGAAAAGAGGAGATTAAATTGAGTGATATAGCGATTGAGCTGGCAAAAGTTAAAATACCTCACAGAAAAACCCCCAAAAAAGTTGTTGCTGGGCGCATGATCATGATAGCAATTGGAGCTATCCTGATGGCCGTCGGTCTAGAACTTTTCTTAGTTCCCAATCAAATTCTCGATGGTGGAGTAGTAGGAGTTTCTATCATTATTTCACATCTAACGGGAGTAAGATTAGGAGTTTTTATCTTCATACTAAACATTCCATTCTTTTTCTTAGGATACAAGCAAATCGGAAAAACCTTTGCACTATCCACTCTTTTTGGTATTACTATACTGTCACTCTGTACATCTTATTTACACCATATTGATGCTTTTACAAAGGATTTACTCCTATCAACTGTATTTGGAGGCATCGTTCTTGGCGTCGGAGTAGGATTAGTTATTCGTCATGGAGGTTCCTTGGATGGCTCTGAAATTTTAGCTATTCTTTTTAATAAAGCATTACCTTTTTCAGTTGGCGAGATTATTATGATAATAAATCTAGTCATATTCTCTGTTGCCGGTTTCGTCTTCACTTGGGAGCAAGCTATGTATTCCTTTTTAGCCTACTTTGTAGCATTTAAAACTATTGATATCGTTATTCAAGGTTTAGATGAATCTAAATCCGTCTTTATTATTAGTGATAAAGTTGAGATTATTGGTGATACTGTCATGGACCGTCTTGGTCGGGGAGTAACATATCTTCATGGGGAAGGTGCCTATACAGGAGATAGTAAGAAGGTAATCTTTACAGTTGTTACTCGATTAGAGGAAGCCAAGCTAAAATCAATTGTGGAAGAAATAGATTCCCATGCCTTTTTAGCAGTAGGCAACATAGCCGAGGTACAAGGCGGCAGATTTAAGAAAAAAGACATTCATTAACAAGAAAAGCGCAACCGCCTATGTCTGCCCCGACAGGCAAATGGGGAAATGCGAGGAGGCAGTTCTTCAGCCACCGCAGTTTTTTCCCATTTGACCCCGAGGGGCAAGGCGGTGCAGCTAGACATCGAGAAAAGCGCAACCGCCTATCTCTGCCCCGACAGGCAAATGGAGAAAAACGAGGAGGCAGTCCCTCAGCCACCACAGCTTTTATCCATTTGACCCGAGGGGCAAGGCGGTGCAGCTAGACATCGAGAAAAGCGCAACCGCCTATGTCTGCCCCGACAGGCAAATGGGGAAATGCGAGGAGGCAGTTCCTCAGCCACCGGAGCTTTTCTCCATTTGACCCCGAGGGGCAAGGCGGTGCAGCTAGACATCGAGAAAAGCGCAACCGCCTATCTCTGCCCCGACAGGCAAATGGAGAAAAACGAGGAGGCAGTTCCTCAGCCACCGGAGCTTTTCTCCATTTGACCCCGAGGGGCAAGGCGGTGCAGCTAGACATCGAGAAAAGCGCAACCGCCTATTTTTACCACTACTTTTTATTTTGCATATTAAAACCCCGTACCTTGTAGAAGGATACGGGGTTTTATTGGTTTTAAGCTAATGATTCTTCTTTATCTAACATAGTTCCAGTTTCAGCAAATTTCGTGTGGAAAGAGAATGCTTTCTCTAATACATGAGGAGTTTGTCCGCCTCTAGTTAGGGCCTCCACGAAATAACTGCTTAACTGGTCTCTATACATTGGATGCACACAATTATTAATAATTAAAGATGCACGCTCTCGAGGAGCTAAACCGCGTAAATCAGCATAGCCTTGCTCTGTCACTACTACATCTACGTCATGCTCGGTATGATCGACATGAGATACAAATGGAACGATACTAGAGATATTTCCACCCTTAGCAATAGATTTGGTTACAAATATAGCCAGTTTGGCATTGCGTGCAAAGTCTCCGGAACCTCCGATACCATTCATCATCTTTGTACCACATACGTGTGTAGAGTTTACATTTCCGTATATATCAAACTCTAACGCTGTATTAATAGAGATTAGTCCAAGACGACGGATTATTTCTGGATGATTTGTAATCTCCTGTGGTCTTAACACAAGCTTTTCACGATATTGATCGAAGCTACCGAATACCTGGTTCATCTTTTCTTCTGATAGTGTAACCGAACATCCAGAAGCAAAGTCGACCTTTCCTGCATCGATCAAATCAAAAACAGAGTCTTGCAATACTTCGGAGTAAACCTCAAGGTTCTCAAATTCCGAATCAATCATTCCGTGTAATACGGCATTAGCGACAGAGCCTATACCAGCTTGAATAGGCGCTAGCTTCTCTGTTAATCTTCCAGCCTTTACTTCCTCACGAAGGAAAGTGATTAAGTGATCTGCCATTTCCTTTGTTTCCTCATCCGGAGGAACAATTGTAGATGGAGAATCCAAATACTTAGTAAAAACGATTCCTTTAACCTTAGATGCATCAAAAGGGATACCAATGGTACCAATTCGTTCACCTACGGAGGTTACAGGGATTGGTTGTCTATTGTCTCCTTGTGCGACTGGCTCATAAACATCATGTAAGCCTTCGAACTCCTCAAGTTGCGCTAAGTTTATTTCAATAATAATGTTATTTGCATGAGTAACAAAGGTTGCAGAGTTACCAACTGAAGTAGTTGGTATAATCATTCCATCCTCTGTGATTGAAACCGCTTCCACAATAGCGAAGTCAATTGTAGGTAAAACCCCGTTACGAATTAATTCGGATGTATGAGATAAGTGTTGGTCAACAAATAGATGATCACCTGCATTAATATGCTTTCTCATAGTTGCATCCGCCTGGAATGGTAAACGTTTATTAATGATTCCTGCTTCTGATAGAAGCTTATCTATGTCAGAGCCTACTGAAGCTCCTGTAAATACGTTAACTTTAAAAGTATCTTTCTTAGCTCTATCTACTAATGCTAATGGCACCGCTTTCGCATCACCCGCACGTGTAAATCCGCTTAATCCTAAAGTCATTCCGTCTTGAATCCAGGAAGCCGCTTCTTCTGCGCTTACTATTAAGCTATGTAATTTAGTATTTTTTATACGATTAAGTTCTTTTAACATACAGACATCCCCCTCATTAGTTGCCTTGTCTAATTATTTTACTTCGTATCGTCACAAATTTGATAAAAACAGTCAAAGACACTTATAAAATGAATGAAGCAGAAAAAATAATGACTAAAACAGAATGGATTTTAAAAAAATTCATATTTTGCTATATCAAAAAAAGGAATAAATAAAAAAAGCTTGAATAAAAAGAGATTAACCCCTTATCCATGCCTTCTTTTTAAAAACCTAATAATTTCCTAAAATAGCTAGAATACGACTGGCTAACAGATACCTTTTCTCCGGTTTGCATAGCTAATACAAAGGTAGAATGTGTATCCGGGTATATTTCTTTAATCTGATGCACATTGACGATAAAAGAACGGTGACACCGTATAAAGGATTCTCTTGGTAGTCTATATTCAAAATCCTGGAGTGAACCAGCATGTGTACCAGTAAAATTTTTAGTCACGATTCTCGTTTTTCGATCTCTTGCTTCTAAATAGATAACATCTGAAAAAGGAACAGGCATCCAGCCGTCTAGTGTTTTGACTGTAATAACTGATTTTCCATCCGTCAGAGCAGGATAGATGGCCAAAACAGTTCCTTCTACCTCACCGTTGTGCTGCAAGGGTACAGCCATCCCATGATAAGGAATCCCAAACATTTCTCGATTGATAAATTCAGAGACTTTTTGGTTACTATGCAGCGCTTTATAAGCTAAAGTTCCTTCCTTTATAGGGTCCCCTGGTTTTATCTTTAAATCAATGCGTGTGCTTGGTCTATAGTATATATACTTTTCTTTGTCTGAAACGGCTATGGATATTTCGTCCGAAAATAACTGGCCAACTACATCTAAAAGTCCACCTAAAGAGAGCTCATGCACCCTTTTCTCCCCCTTTCACTACTTTGATTCACAAACTAAAATCTCTCGCTCAAACTGTTGTTTCGTTGTAATACAGCGATCCTTTATATGAAGACCAATCGATTCTAACCGATCATCCATAGATTCGATTGTGACAATGACTACCCGCTTAGCAATCCTTTTCGCATGCTTTAATATGGTCAGTTGTTCCTCCCATGAGGCATGAGTATATAAATTATAAGGTAAGTCGATAATCGCTACGTCATAGGCTTCCTCTATGTCTTGAATAGCACCCTTCTCTACCTGTCCAGTTAGCCCAAAATAAGCCAGATTTTCTCTGGATCCTATACAAACTAAGGGATTAATATCTCTTCCTACAATATCGATATCCATAGATCTCGCTTCTACTAGGACAGTTCCAATTCCACAGCACGGGTCGATTGCTCGTACGCCTGAAGGATGAGGAACGGCTATATTAGCTACAGCTCTAGCTACTCTCGTACTTAGGGCAGTAGAATATTCTTTTGGTTTTTTTATATGATTAAACCAAATAGGTTCACTCTTTGTATAAGTACCAAAATACCATCGCTGTTGGTATGGAGCTATTGCAAAGAATTGTTCTGGATTATGAAGGTCAAAATCTCCCTTCATCTCTGATCCAATAGCTCGTTCAATGTGGAGACGCTCCTTGTTTTCAATCTTATCCTCACCTTGCCTATCATTTATTTTAAGAAAGATCACTTTGTTGGTCTCTCCTTCTTCACCAAATAAATGGGCAGCGGCAATAATTTCTTCTACAGTGTCCCCCTCCGCTAAGATATCCATTCTTCCCTTCATGAATGGACTTCTACTAGGATCTATCTTTGTATCACTTTTAAGTATTTTCATGTCTGTATCGTACCCAAAAAAAGAGCGCATCTCTAGATGACAAAGAGAGCGTTCTGCATCGTTATAAGCAAATGTATAAATAAATGACGGATGATCGTTTAAATTTTTCAACGTATTACCTCCAATAATATTTTCATTATAACATGTGGTACTTTTTAAAGTCCGTTATCATAACCCAATAGTTAATTAGCATAAAAAGGAAGTATAATAAGGATTGACAGTAATTTTCAGAACTATTAGATATTTAAAAGGGGATAAGCGAATGGAATTTGATGTAATCGTTGTAGGAGCCGGCTTAGCAGGGCTCGTGGCAACAGCTGAATTAGTAGATGCTAGAAAGCGAGTTTTGTTATTGGATCAAGAACCGGAAAGTTCCCTAGGCGGGCAAGCCTGGTGGTCGTTTGGAGGACTATTTCTTGTAGACTCTCCGGAGCAAAGAAGGATGGGTATTAAGGACTCCTACGAACTTGCATGGCAGGACTGGCTAGGGACAGCGGGGTTTGATGGAGATAACGAGGAAGAATACTGGGCAAAAAAATGGGCAGAGGCTTATGTACGTTTCGCTCATGAAGAAAAAAGAGACTGGTTGCACGGAAAAGGTATTCGATTTTTCCCCGTAGTTGGATGGGCAGAACGTGGAGGTTATCTAGCTGAAGGACACGGCAATTCAGTTCCTCGCTTTCATATTGTATGGGGTACAGGCCCAGCAATTGTTGCCCCATTTAAAAAGCAGGTGCAAAAAGCAGTATCCGAGGGATTAGTTACTTATAAGCCACGTCATCAAGTCGATCGTTTGTTAACTATTAATGGTAGGGTGACTGGTGTAGGCGGATCCATTTTAGCGGCAAGCGATGCGGAACGTGGACAAGCAAGCTCAAGAGAAGTTATTAATAACTTTGAATACCACTCGACAGCAGTAGTAGTCACAAGTGGAGGCATTGGAGCTAACCTTGAACTAGTACGTCAAAATTGGCCAGCACGCCTCGGCTCCCCTCCTAAAAACATGATTTCCGGGGTTCCAGAATATGTAGACGGAAGAATGATGGGAATCACTGAAAAAGCAGGTGGACGTGTAGTCAATAAAGACCGAATGTGGCATTACACAGAAGGTATTAAGAATTGGAATCCAATATGGAAGGAACACGGAATTCGTATCTTGCCCGGTCCATCATCCATTTGGCTAGATGCAGAGGGTAATCGCTTTCCCGCCCCAAACTTCCCAGGCTTCGATACATTGGGTACCTTAAAAGCCATTCAAGATACTGGATATGATTATTCCTGGTTTATACTCACAGAAAAAATTATTGAGAAGGAATTTGCACTATCTGGTTCAGAGCAGAATCCTGATCTTACTGAAAAGAGCATCAAACAAGTGCTAAAAAGGATTTTACCTGGGCCAACTGATCCAGTTAAGGCATTCATGGAGAAGGGGGAAGATTTTGTAGTTGCCACAACTCTAAAGGAACTAGTAGCTGGGATGAATAGAATTACCGGAAATAGCCTGTTACATTATGAACATCTAGAAAAACAAATTGTAGCTCGTGATCGGGAGATGGATAATAAGTTTACAAAGGACCTTCAAATAACTGCCTTAAGGGGAGCCCGTCATTATATCGGAGATAAGCTTATACGTGTAGCTGCCCCTCATAAAATATTAGATATTAAAAATGGTCCCCTGATTGCAGTTCGTTTGAATATCCTGACTCGCAAAACACTAGGGGGTCTTCAAACAGATCTAGGCGGTCGTGTCCTTAACTCAGAAGGTAATCCCGTTCCCGGTCTTTATGCAGCTGGAGAGGTCACAGGCTTTGGTGGTGGAGGAATGCATGGCTATCGTGCTCTGGAGGGAACCTTCTTGGGAGGATGTCTGTTCACAGGAAGAGAAACAGGGAGAGCATTGGCCAAGGACTTATCCAAGTAATATAGAAAAAACTTTGACTACCGTCTGTCAAAGTTTTTCTTTTGGAAGGGAATATGCTCTTTATACTTCCTTACATAAATATTGATATATTTCGTAGCCTATTTGAGAAAGTATTCTTTTGGATAGGATATCATCCTCCTTCTCCGATAGGACTGTTGCAACTAGTTTTCTATTTCCTACAAAAAATACTCCTACATCATGACGGGTGCCTGGTATCCAACCAGTCTTATTTGCAAATTCCCAAGCAGGCATCCCATTATTGAAGTTGGAATATGGAGAAGGAAGTTTTTCCGGCAAACAATCACGGACCTGTTGTTTTTTAAGCATATCTATCATTTGCTTACTTGCTTGTTCACTAACTAGCTGTCCCTGAGCCATTTTAGATAGTAAGATACCAACATCTTTTGCAGCAATTCTATTAGAGCCAAGTGGATTTGGCTTACTCAACATAAGCTTATTATAAAATGTACTGTATTCCATACCGGCTTCCTTCATTGTTTGTTGAATATTTTCTACTCCAACTAAATCTATTAAAAGATTCGTAGCTGTATTGTCACTTTGAATAATCATCAGAAGCATGATATCTAGTAATGGTAGTGAAGTTCCTGGAGTTAAATGCTGGAGGACTCCGGACCCTCCCACATACTCATCTTTTTCCAATCTGACTAAATCGGTCAGGGACAATTGTTGACGTTCTACTGCCTGAAAAACTGCTGTCATTATTGGTACCTTAATGACACTAGCTGCATAAAACAGCTCTTGCTCATTGTGTTCCCACTTCTCTCCCGTATTCAAATCATCTAATACAATCCCCCATGTCCCCTTGGAAGGTTTAATCAACTTTTGAACTTTACCTATTAGCTCCTCCACTATCCATCCTCCTCTAGTCATTCTCTTTGTTTTATTATAGACTATTATAAGATTTATTTTTAGAAAATTCGAATTTATGGAGAGCATGTTGCATGACACAACTTTTTCTATTACAAAAAGTCATTGATTATATAGACGAACATATTAAAGATGATATAAATACCGAAAGCCTTGCAAAGCTTATCAGCTATTCCCCTTTTCATTTTTCTCGTATTTTCCATCAGACTACTGGTTATACACCAATGGATTATGTGCAAAAAAGGAAGCTACAATTTGCCTTAGTTGACTTACTGAAGGAGAAAAGAATTATAGATATAGCATTAGAATATGGGTTTGAAACACATGCAGGCTTTACTAAATCATTTAAACGCTGCTTTGGGAGTCCCCCTAGCTTATATAAGATGCACTGCCCCATTTCGGTTCCACAAAGACTATGTTTAGAGAGCCTTATACAAAAGAAAACTGGGGGAGTAGTTCTTCAGCCTAAAATCATTTCTAAGCCCCCTTTTAGGGTAGCAGGTAAGACGTTTGAAACACGGATGGGAAATATAGCCTTTACGAGAGATGCCCCCGCCTTTTGGAATCAACGAATACTCTCTGAGGAATCCATTGAAACTACTCTATATAACCTCTTAACACCTAAAAAGCACGGAGAATATTGTTTTAATCTTAGTGCACCAGAGTCAGAAGATCATTTCACCTATTTATTTGCGGTGAATTTTGAAGAGGGCACAACAGTACCTGAAGGAATCCTTAAATTTACCGTTAAGGCCACCACTTATGCAGTTTTCAAAACACCTCTTGTACCGGTAGAGCAATTTGTTTCCTCTATCAAAGGTACTTGGCAATATATTTTAGAAGACTGGCTACCTGATTCCCAATATGAAGTCGATGAAGACAGCTATGACTTTGAATATTATGATGAACACTGCCATGATTGGGAGTACGACAAAGTTTATATGGAGATTTACCTTCCTATTAAAGAAAAATGATAGAAACTTTAATTTAATAGATAAGCTACTGCTTTTTTTCGAATTACCACTATTTCTGCACACCCTTCTTTAGAAGAGAACGGTAAAAAAATAGAACTGGACTTAAAATAAGCGCACTTACTATAATTGCAGTCTTAATAGTAAGGGTTGTGGCAATATACCCAATAACAGGTCCACCGCTTATTTGCCCAACTGCATCCACCTGCCCTTTTACAGAGAAAAATGTTGCCCGAGTAGAAGAGTCTGGTATGATTTTATTTAACCAAATGTCCTCTAATGGGGACATTACCTTCCGACTAACTTGGATTATTACATAGCAAATAAACAAACCAATAATATAGCTCGAAAATGCAAAGCCTATTAATGCTACCACTATACTGGAGCAACCAATAAAAAGAGCGATATATATTCGGTGCAATTCTTGATAAATCGTACTTTTATTTAAAAAGTGAAGCAACATATATGACAGCAGCACGACAACTAATTGAATTCCTCCAGTTAATAGCACCAGTCGTTCATTGGACAAGGTAGTTATTTCAGCCATTTCTAATAGATGAGGAAGCCACAGACGATCGAAACCTTCACTATAAAAACCTATAAACAGAGCGATTAGAAATAGCATACGAAGTATAAAGCTAGTTCTGGAGAAAAGAATGATTTTATCTAAGTTCTCCTTCATTGTCTCCCATGCACCAACTGTTTCGCTTCTTTTCAAAGGTTTAAAATGATTCTCTTGCATAAAGAATATTAGTAAAACAGCTAAACCAATCATACATAATCCTCCTACTATAATCGGTAGATGGATTAGGTAGGAGCCGATTAATACGCTTAACGGAATGGCAACTAATTGGCCAAGGTTACCAGCCTTAGCTCCTCTCATATATGCAGATGAGGCCTTTTCTTCTCCTATTTCATCAGCTATCCAGGCTTGCAATGACCCGCTAGTAAAGGTATACCCTATCCCCCATGCCACTTGAGCCAATAAAACCGTAATAAAAAAAGGAAACAAGCCCTCTAATAAAAAACCAACTCCTATTAGAAAGTAACCAATGATAACGGATAGCTTCCGGCTCTTTAAATCAGACACGATACTAGTTGGAATCTCAAAGAGAAATACGGTTATCTCCAACACAGTTCCCACTAAAACTAGTTGCAACGGATCCAGCTTAACAACGCTTACTTGATACAACAAACTGACTGTAAATATAAAAGTAAAAAATAATTGCGATAGAAAGCAAATATAAATATACAGCCGATATGGGTCCTTTAAACTACTCATTTACCTCACCTCTCCACTTGATTATAAAAAGAGAAGCAGTCCACGACTTATCCAAATTTGCTATATTGACTAACTTTTTTTATGTTATAGTGAAAGAACAATTAAATAATGTGTAGATTTAGGTGTTCTTTTAATTGCAAAAGAACTTAAAAGGGAAGTTCGGTGAAAGACCGACGCTGTCCCGCAACTGTAAATGTGAGCAATACTTTATAAACCACTGTATGTATGGATACTACGGGAAGGAAGGTAACGCGATGACCATGAGCCAGGAGACCTGCCTATTTCAAGTACACACCACGACCCTACGAGGATAGGAGGTGCTAAGTGTAACTATGACAAGCAAAGCTTGAAAATACTGCCGTACGAAAAGACATACTAAAATCCACTGGAGCGAACAGACTCCTTATTTAATCGTGGTTTTTATTTGTTTCCTAGCGTACTGACTATTAAATCATACTAACCAAGCATCCTCTTTTATAAAAAAGAGGATGCTTTTTATGTTAAAAACGAAAGGATTTTGGAAATGAGAAAAGAGATTTTTATGGAGCAATTTAAGCAAGTATTAATGACAAACCAGGTTGCAAGTACCTCGATATCTCTACAGTCTACCTTTGAGGAAATGAAAAAAGAAATTGAGCTTAACTCAGTATGGAGTATAGAAGAAAGAAATCTTTTTCTTCACCACTTAAATGTTGCACACCGTCAGATTAAACAAGAGATTGCTGGAATAGAGCAGGAATAAATAGAATACATATGTCAGTCAATTTCATAAATAGAGCTTTACCAATTAACACGAACCGTATTAATTGTAGCGACAGGCGGCGACTCCAGCGAGATGAGGGAGACAGATAAGACATCACAACCACGCGCGCAAGCGATGGGTGATGGCTTATCGCTCACCCCGCGAGAAAGCGTCGGGTTGGCGCGGAAATCAATTCTGCTTCTACACATATAAAAGCATATATAAATCACTGTTTTTACTAATTGTTCATGTTTGGCTTTTTAAAATAGAATTATGAAATTGACTCTTTTAAAAAAGCGAACCAATGACGTTAGTCATTTGGTTCGCTAATTCCTATAGATCTTGATAATCCCTTTGATATTTACCGCCATCTTTAACCTCTGAATGATACAAAGCCTTCAGAGCAAAGCTTTTTTCTAAATCATGCTCCTTCATTACTTCCTTTAATCTTTTAGCTAAATCAGGACTGAACTTAACAAGCTCTTCCATTTTAGATTTTGAATATTGCATTACATTACCTCCCCACTATCATTGTTTATACAGTATAGCACTTTGACATAAAGACATACGAAAATTTCAGTTTAGCCTAATTAAATTTCTACCACTCTAACTCATAAAAATAGACAATCACATTTTTTCCAATTTTGCATAAATTAATTTGACAATTCTAAAAAGATGAGTTAACCTAATGAACAAATGTTTCCTAAGGGAAAATAATTATCTTTTAAGAAATTTATATTTTTTTATTCTAAAAGTTTCCCTGAGGAAATAATTTATAACAAAGGAAAAGGAGTGTAGTAAATGAAAAAATTATTTTTATTATTTTTTGCTGTAGTTTTATTGGCTGGATGTAATGACCAAAACAATGGAAAGGCGGAAGCTGATAAACCACTAGTAGTTACAACTACAGGTCAGGTTGCTGATGCCGTAAAGACGATAGCCGGGGATATGGTAGAAGTTAAATCCTTGATGGGACCAGGAGTAGATCCACATCTTTATAAGGCGACTCAAGGAGACTTACAAATATTAGAGGATGCTGACATGATTTTTTATAACGGTCTAGAGCTTGAAGGAAAGATGAGCGACATTTTCGAGAAAATGAAGAAAGAAAAAACTGTTGTAGCAATTGGGGAGTCAGTCCCAAAAGAGAGACTATTAAATGATGAGGAGCATCCGGAATTATTTGATCCACATATTTGGTTCGATATCGAACTTTGGAAGGTGGCTACCCACGAGATAACCAAATCACTTACTAAGGAATTTAACTCTAGCGAGGAACAGTTTAAAGAAAATGAGGCAGAGTTCTTTAAGGAATTAGACACTTTAAACGATTGGACGAAGGAACGTATTAATGAAATAGCTGATGAGCAGCGTGTACTTGTTACTGCTCATGATGCATTTAACTACTTTGGTGAAAGTAATGGAATGGAAGTCAGAGGTTTACAAGGTCTTAGCACTGATGCCGAGTATGGATTAAAGGATATACAGAACGTCGTAAACTTTTTAGTAGAGCAGAATATTAAAGCGGTATTTATTGAATCCAGCGTATCCGATAAAGCGATGAATGCTGTCATTGAAGGTGCAAAGGAAAAAGGACACACGATACAAATTGGAGGAGAGCTCTACTCGGATGCCATGGGTGCTGAAGGAACAGAGGAAGGAACTTATATAGGGATGTATAAGCATAATGTCAACACAATAGTTGATTCACTCAAATAGGAGGTAGCAAAATGAACGCATTACAGGTAAAGGATTTATCTGTAGCTTATGAGGAAAAGATAGTTCTAAGTGAAATTAACCTAACTATTCCTAAGGGACAGATTACTGGGATTATTGGGCCAAACGGAGCTGGAAAATCTACACTGATTAAAGCGGTGTTAAATCAGCTTCCCAATAAAACAGGGACCGTTTCTATATTAGAGCAACCGCTTAATCCAAAAGATCTCCTTGTAGGGTATGTCCCTCAAAGAAATGCAGTAGATTGGGACTTCCCAACTAATGCTTTAGACGTTGTCTTAATGGGAAGATACGGTCATATTCGCTCTATTAAAAGACCATCTGCTAAGGATAAGGAAATAGCTTTAAGCTGCTTAAAGAATGTGGGAATGGAAGCTTTCGCAGATCGTTCCATCGGTCAACTATCTGGCGGACAACAACAGCGTGTCTTCCTGGCTAGGGCTCTCGCTCAAGAGGCAGAGGTTTACTTTATGGATGAACCTTTTGTGGGAGTAGACGCAGCCACAGAGCGGACTATAATTTCTATTTTAAAAGAGTTAAAATCTCAAGGAAAATCAGTCTTTGTAGTTCATCATGACCTGCAGACAGCAGCTGATTATTTTGATTGGATTGTTTTACTAAATCAAACGATTATAGCCTCTGGTCCTACCGTTCATACATTCACACCAGAAAACCTACAGGAAGCATATGGTGGGAAATTATTCTTCATGGACCAAGCAAGTTCAGGGAAGACTGCTGAAGAGGTGAAAAACTAATGTTGACAGGTAACCTTCTTTGGGTACTCGCAGGAGCTATTCTTTTAGGGATAGCAGCAGGTTTAAATGGAACGTTTGCCTTTCTCCAAAAGCAAAGCTTAGTCGGAGATGCTGCAGCACATGCAGCACTTCCTGGCATTGCTCTCGCATACCTTATTTTTGAGAAAAAAGATTTGCCTATCCTTATGCTAGGTGCTGCTATAACAGCAGCCCTTTCTGTTTATATGATTCAATGGTTTGTCAGTCACTCCAAGCTAAAGGCGGATGCTGCAATTGGGCTTGTCCTCTCTGTATTTTTTGGCATTGGTATTGTTTTAATAACAATCGTTAATCAGAGTGGTACTGGCAACCAAAGTGGGTTAAATGATTTTATCTTTGGAAAGGCTGCAACAATGGCAAAAAGTGATCTCATTTGGTTGTCTAGCAGCGCTATATTAATCATCCTCATGTGCTTGCTTTTCTTTAAGGAATGGAAGCTTATGATTTTTGATCCTATTTTCGCAAAGGGTATTGGCTTACCAGTGGAGCGGCTGCGCATTCTATTGACGGCTTTAACAGTTCTGACAATCGTAACCGGTATTCAGGCAGTAGGCGTTATTTTAATGGCAGCCATGCTCATCATCCCAGCAGCTGCAGCAAGGTTTTGGTCTAGCCATCTAGGTATAATTTTGGTGACTAGTGCTTTTTTTGGAGCACTCTCTGGAGCATTAGGAACTATGATAAGCTCTCTCCGCACAGGTTTGTCTACTGGTCCTATTATCGTCTTAGTAGCAGCTACTCTGTTTAGCCTATCCTACTTTGTTGCACCTAATAGAGGGCTTATTTCTAAGCTTCATAAAAAGCGTGCGTTTAAAAGACAACGCATTGTAAATGAGGTGACTACCCATGAATGAGTTTTGGGTTTTATTAACCGGATCGCTTGTAGGAATAACGTGTGGCTTAACAGGCGTTTTCCTTATTCTTAGAAAGACAGCCATGATAGCTGATGCTATAAGTCATACAGTATTATTTGGAATTGTAGTGGCCTTTATGATTACCCAATCCTTAAACGGGGCTTGGATGCTAATTGGGGCTGCCCTTGCTGGTTTACTGACTACCTTTCTAGTGCAACTCCTTCAATCAGGTGGATTGCAAGAGGATGCCGCTATTGGAGTAGTTTTCACTTCTCTTTTTGCCTTAGGCGTATTACTAATCACCTTATTCGCTGGCAATGTACATTTAGATGTGGAACATGTGCTGATGGGGGAAATTGCATTTGTCCCTTGGGATACATGGAGTATTTTAGGCATTGAAATGCCTAAAGCAGTTTGGATGCTAATGTTTGTACTATTACTTAATATCGCTTTCCTTATTTTATTTTATAAAGAGATTAAATTGTCTACGTTTGATCCTGTTTTCGCTTTATCAATAGGCGTGCCTATTATTGGTATGCATTACTCTTACATGACTCTTGTCTCCCTTACTACTGTCGCTGCATTTGATAGTGTGGGTGCAGTTTTAGTAGTTGCTATGCTTATTGGACCTGCTGCTACAGCCTATTTAATGAGTAAAAGTGTAAGAGGAATGATTATTTGGAGTATGACATTCGGTACCACTGCAGCTATTACTGGATACTACTTAGCAAAGCTTTGGAACACCTCCATCGCTGGTATGATGGCAGCGATGATTGGTGTGCTATTCATGCTTGTATTTTTATTTAAGCCTCATGATGGCTTGGTTTCAAAAGCAGTTAAGCGACGCCGAGGAAATGGTTTAAAAGCACTTTCTAGATAGTACTCTCTCCCCTTTCGTTTGTTATAATACAAGGAAGGACAAAACAAAAGGTGATAACATGCATAAAACAATTGGAATTCTAGCACATGTTGATGCAGGGAAAACTACATTTTCGGAGCAGTTGCTCTTTCATACAAACTCAATAAGACAACGGGGTAGGGTCGATCATAAGGACTCCTTCCTTGATAGTCATACGATAGAGAAAGATAGAGGCATCACCATCTTTGCTGACCAGGGTGTCTTTTCCTATAATAACTCCACTTATTATATTATTGATACTCCTGGTCACGTTGATTTTTCTCCGGAAATGGAACGTGCTATTCAGGTTATGGACTATGCCATTGTATTAATAAGTGCTGTAGATGGAGTCGAAGGACATACTGAGACAGTTTGGCAGTTGCTCCGCAAGCATAAAATACCTACCTTCTTTTTTATCAACAAAATCGATTACGAAGATAGTAATCCTACTGCAGTTCTCCAGGAGATTAAAGCAAGTCTAAGTAAGGATGCTTGCCACCTAACTACTGGCTATACGGAGGAATTAATTGAATTTATTGCTGAGCGAGATGAGGCTCTTTTAGAAGCCTACATGGATAATGGGTTCACTGAACAGCTATGGACAACAAAGTTCAAGCAAATGATTAAGGAATGTGACGTATTTCCTTGTGCATTCGGATCAGCCTTAAAGGATATTGGAGTATCAGAGTTTTTGGAAGCTATTGATAAACTTACGGAAACAAACTATAACTCCAGCCAAAATTTTACCGCTCAGGTATACAGGATTCGTCACGACGAAAGTGGTAATCGCGTAACCTTTCTAAAGTTGTTAAGTGGAAAGCTGAAAGTAAGAGATGAGGTAACTATCGGAGACGCATTAGAGAAGATAACTCAGATACGTCAATATAGTGGCAGCAAATTTAAAACAATAGATGAGGTAAAAGCAGGTGAACTAGTAGCTGTGACAGGATTAACAGTTGCCTCTATTGGAGATACAATTGGTGCTATTCATCATAAGACCCATTTCGATTTAATACCTACCTTAAAATCAAACGTCGTCTTTGATCCTTCTATACATGTTAAAGAAGTACTAAAATCTTTCAGACTTTTAGACGCGGAGGACCCTTCTCTACAAGTTTTTTGGGATGAGTATTTTCAAGAGGTACACGTACACGTTATGGGGGTCATTCAGCTCGAGGTACTCGCTCAAATCGTTAAAGAGCGTTTCCAAATGGATGTGACGTTTGGGGAACCTAAAATTTTATATAAAGAAACTATTGAGGAGTCTGTCAAAGGCTACGGTCATTTTGAGCCATTGAAGCATTATGCTGAGGTACACCTTTTAATCGAACCTGCAGAGCGGGGTTCTGGGGTTACCTTCCACAATGTGTGTCATGCCAATGATTTGTCTATAGGTAACCAAAACCTAGTAAGGCATCACCTTTTAGAAAAAGATCATCATGGACTACTGACTGGCTCTGCATTGACAGACGTTAAGATTACTTTACTGACAGGACGCGGACATAATGAACATACCTCTGGAGGTGACTTTAGAGAAGCTACTTACCGAGCATTACGACAAGGATTAGAGAAGGCAAAAAATGTTCTGTTAGAGCCTTTTTATGATTTCAAAATTAAAGTGGAGATGGATTTAATCGGAAGAGTTTTATCGGATATTCAGCAGGCACATGGGACATTTGAGTCGCCTGAAAATATTGGCGATAAGGTTATCATAAAGGGAAGAGTGCCTGTTGCTACTTTTATGAATTATAGTACTACCTTTGCATCCTATACTCACGGGAAAGGAACGTTGAACCTATTGTTTAGTGGATATGACCGTTGTCATAACCAAGAACATATAGGTGAAAGAATCGGATACAACAAAGACACGGATCCGGAATACACCTCAACCTCTATCTTTTGTGCCAAGGGTACTGGATATAAGGTACCCTGGGATGAAGCAGAAAAGGCAATGCATTGCTTATAAAAGGAAAGGGTGCATGAAATTTAATTCCATGCACCTTTAATAGGAATTATTGATAAAATGATGCGTTATCTCGTTAGGAGATGTCCTTTACATAAATTATTTCGATATAACTTATTCAATTTCCTAAAAGAAGCCTGATTTCCCGCAGGCTTCTTTTATAATTCAGAACGATATATCATCAAACGCTCATTGCTGTTTTCTTCATAATGCTTAGGAATATGTATTTCCTTCCATAACTCGAAAACAGTCTCCCGCTCCAAAAATTCAATATAGTCTGAGGTTGGATAGTAGAGAATAATATCCATTGTCCTCGGATGGTCTTCCAACGACTCTAAAATATTATGAACTACCTTTTGAAATATAGGAGTGGAGAAAGGATTAAAGAAATAGAAACAGTCTTCCTGTGGCCCTATCTTGTACTCCTCTGCTAAACAACATTCAAAGCTAATAGAAGCTCGCGTTGGCTTTGCTCTTTCCGTATACTTCATGAGGTTTTCCATTGACTGCTGGTAAAGCTGCCCACTCATCTCTATCCCTGTTACAGAAATGTGATGGAAATGATGGACGTAAAAAGGAACTCTTCCCTTACCACAACCGAAATCAACCATCCCCTTCACCCTCTGCCATTCATAAGCTTCAAACAATACTTTTAAAGCATCGTACGGGGTTGCCTCGTAACGATTATAATGGGAGGATTGATATTTCCATTCTCTCATTCCAACTGTCTGTATTCTTAATAATCGTTCATAATCAGATTCGTTCATTGCAACCTCCTTGATTCCTTTATTCGCCCAAAATATGCTGCTGGACCCAGTCATTTTTTTGACTATTAACCTCTTCTAGCAAGGATACTTTATACGGATTTCCTTTTGATACAATTGTCCCTGTAAAAGAAGGGTTTTCAATACGAATCATCACCTTGTCCTGTACTTCTCTTTTCGTGATTTGCAGCTTGGCTATACCACCGATATTTGTACTATCAAATTGCTGAGCAGAAAAAAAGTTACCTAGCGAGAAGAATACATGGCTTTCTCCCTTACTCGTTGTAATTTTTTCATAGGGCTGAATGACATGTGGATGATGACCAAAAATGATATCTGCTCCTGCATTAGCTAACAAATGGGCAAGCTCTCTTTGGTTCTGATTGGGCTCTAATGTATACTCTTCTCCCCAATGGATACTAACTACTACCACATCTACCTTTTTCCTTAGAGATTGGATGTCTTGCTCCATCTGCACGTTGTTTATTATGTTCACTAAATATTCTTTGCCTTCTGGCACTCTATGTCCATTTAGTCCGTAAGTATAACTTAAAAATCCTAGTTTAATATCCTTCACTTCAACTATTCGTTCCGTTTGTTGATCTTCTAATGACTTATGAGCACCGATATAAGGAAGTTCATTTGCCTCCAATGTTTCTATAGCAGCTAATAAGCCCTCCTCCTTTTTATCCAACGTATGATTGTTGGCTAAGGATATTAAATCGAAGCCAACTGCTTTCAGATCACGAATAATATGGGATGGACTAGAAAAGTTAGGGTATCCAGATAATCCGAATGTTGTTCCTGCCGGTATGGATTCCTGGTTTGCAAGCAAAAAGTCCAGATTAGTAAGTTGTTCCTCTACATTTGCAAAGGATGGGAGAAAGCTAGAATAGTTATAGAGAGGGCTATGCAATAATATATCTCCAACCATCCCTATTTCTATCTGATTTTCTTTATAAATCTGTTGAAAATTGGTTACTTGTTTGCCTGTAAAGTTTTCTTTCATAGGACTAACGATTTGTGCATTAAAAAAAGATAATACAATGATAAATACTAATAGAAAAGGGAGTAAAATTTTCAAAATGTTAACCTCCTCCTATCATCTTTATCTATTTCTTTGTCTAATATACACATATAAAAAACCGCCAGCACTTAGCAACCGCAAACAGGAATTAATAGTCATAGCAGACTCCATACCAACCATCTCTAATAAAACAATACCCATTTGAGGTGCTATAAACGCGACTAATGCCAATAATATATTATAAGTAGTAATACAATAAGTCCTTGACTGTTCAGGTGACTTCTCCAAAAGTAAATTAAACAGAATGAGTACAGTACCGGAAAGAAAGAAGCCCGATGTCGTTTGAATTATAGTTAAGTAATATAAATTGGTCGATAATACAACAAGAAAGGGTGTGGTAGCCATCCCGGCTGCTGCCCAAATGAACATTCGAAGATTGCTATATTTCTCTGCCCAGCGCCTCCATAAAGGAAAGGTAAAAAATTGCATGAGCATACTGCCCACCGAGAACATACTTATCCAAAAAATCGTAGCTCCTGCTATTCTAACATTATAAATATTGAATAGACCCCACGCCATCTGCCATGCAAAGTTAAAAAAGAGAGCGGCTGCTAAGAACGAAACATATTTGGAATCTTTAAATATAGACCAATCCATTGATTTCTTTTTTTCAACGCTTTCATCTATTTGAACAGGTGCTTCTTCATGCTTCATAACAAAGTACACTTCTAATATTCCAAATAATAAGGCTACCAAAAACAAAATTTGATATGCACTTACACTTGCAGAAGCCTCTCTCATTACGATACCAATCATTAACGTGGCTACAAGACCAACTAAAGTCAACAATCGATTTCGATCACTAAAAAATTGACCTCTCCGCTCTTCTGCAATCATCCCACTGATAAACGTTTGCCAACCTATATTGGCAACGGTATTGGGTACACTGATAAGGGCAATAATAATTAAAAAAGACCAGGCCTGCATAGATGGCGAAGGTAAATAAATCACTAATACAATAAATAAGAAACATAATCTTGCAAGTAAAATTGACCCTGCGACTAGCTTCTTTTGAGTATAGGCTTTGTTCAAAAGGATAGCTGCAGGCACTGTCATTAGCAATGCGATTAGAGGAGGAAGTGAACTGATTAATCCAACCTGGTAGTTAGTTGCCCCTAATATAGTGATCGCAAAGATCGGGAAAAAATTATTAGAAAAATTTAAAGCAATAGTAGAAGCCATGCCATGATATATACTGACTTTCTCGTTATACGTTCTCAAGATTCATTCCGTCCATTTCATATGAGATAGATAGAATTATATACCTCATTTCCAGGAAAACAAGAGTATTATTTACAAATATTTCCCTTATAAATCTAACGGAAAAAATACAAATTTAAACCAACCGTTAATAAAGCAATGCGTTAGACAATATTTCTTCATAGAAAGTACACAAAAGGGCAGCTTCAAATATTTCATTTTATTCGTTAAACCCTTAGAATATAAGGAGTTATCAGTTTTATCCTGATATGACAATTATAAAGTTTTCTAGTTTACAAATTGACTGGAAAGAGTATAATGGGTAGTTGGTACAGGACATTCATGTAACAATATGCTAACTTTAGCACTAATATAAACTGCTTCCCTTTTGTTTTAAAGAAGATGGGGTGAACAAAAATGGCAATTACACAAGAGCCGGAGCTTACACTAGTTGAACATTTAGCTGAGCTTAGAAAACGCCTAATAATTATAGCAGCTACCTTTATCCTATCTCTTGCAGCAGGATTTTGGTTTGCTCCTAAAACATTAAACTTTCTTAAGCAACAGCCCACAGCAGCACATGTAGAATGGAACATATTCGGTTACACGGATGGTTTATTGATCTATGTAAAATGTGCTTTAGTCTTGGCTATTCTTGTAACCTTACCAATTGCTATGCATCAATTATGGTTATTCGTAAGACCGGGGCTATTGGACAAGGAAGCTAGAGGGACTATTTACTTTATACCAGTTTCTTTTTTCTTATTTTTAGCTGGTATTAGCTTTAGCTACTTTATTTTATTTCCTTTGATGTTAGATTTCATGTCTAATATCAATGAATCTATAGGTGCCACAGAAACCTATGGAATGCAGCAATACTTTACATTTATGTTTAATTTAATTATTCCTGTTGGAATAGTGTTTGAACTGCCTGTAATTATTTTATTCCTTACGAAGCTAGGAATTATCACGCCAGATCGACTGCGTAAGATGAGAAAAGTTTCATACTTCGTATTAGTAGTTGTAGGGGTTTCCATTACACCTCCAGACTTTATCTCAGATTTCATCATTATCATACCTTTATTGTTATTATTTGAAATAAGCATTTTAGTATCATCTTGGTCTTATAAGCGTCGGTTAGCCAAAGAGGCTCTTTTAGAAAAAGAACTCGAGGACAACCAAAGTGAATAAGCATGATATAATAACGATACACTTGACTAATACTTATGCCATTTGAATAGATAGACAATTATATTCATTAGGAGGAAACACCATGCCAAACATCGGCGTACCAGGTTTAATCATTATTCTAATCATTGCTTTAATCGTCTTCGGACCTTCTAAATTACCTCAACTAGGTAGAGCTGTTGGACAAACATTAAAAGAATTTAAAAAGTCTACAAAAGACATCGTTGATGATGTAGCTGAAGAATTCAAGTTAGAAGACAATGATACAAACGCTAAAAAGAAAGCATAATAAAAAAACCGAGCATATATATTGCTCGGTTTTTTTGTTCTTAATCACTTATATTCCATAGAAGCTTCCATTGGATGCGGGAGAGGTTTTCCAAAGTAGTATCCTTGAAATAATTGATAACCTGCATCTTTCAGCCATTCAAAATCCTCTTTTTGCTCTACCCCTTCTGCTAATGGGATGGAATGGATTTCTAGTGCTTTTTCTAAAAATTGCAATGCAACTCTTTGTTTCTCTTTATCAGAGGTCACCCCTTGAACATATTTCATGTCCAGCTTCATATAATGGGGCTTAATATCCTCTAGCATTTGCAGAGTGCTATGTCCTACTCCTACATCGTCTAAGGCATATTGGTAGCCCCTTGCTTTATAAAAGGCCAGAATCTTTTTTAAGTGGTTAACATCTTCTATTTTTTCAGTTTCTACAACTTCAAAAACCAAGTTTCTAGGATTAACACCTAGACGATTGGCTACCTCGTTGGTGGATTTAAGACAATGCTCTGGCGAATAGATAGAGGTTGGTATAAAATTTATGAATGCTTTTTTATTGTCTAGCTTTGCAGCATATTTTACAGCAGTCATTCTACAAATCCGGTCTAACGCATAAAGTCTTCCTCTCTCTTTAGCAGCGCTAAAAACCTGGCCAGGATATAAGATTTCCCCATCCTCATCTAAAAATCTAGAAAGAAGTTCATAGGCATATGTCTTGTTATTTTTATCTACAATTGGCTGATAATAGCAAATTACTTGTTCGTTCCTAATTACTCTGTCCACCCACTCTACCTTAAACAATTCCTCTATCTTATAGAAAGGTTGCCAGTCCTTATTAGGAATCTTATAGGATATCTTCGTAATATCTAAATGATTTATACTATAGTCAACAAAGTCCTTCGCATCATTCTCGCGAAGAGTAAAGTGACGATTATTCTCTTCTAACTTTAATGTCCTACTTTGAATAAACTCTATTATATCCGGGAACACCTGATTATTCAGGTCACCGTCCATTTTGAACTCAACTATCAAATCTCTTACTGCACAACCGCTACATTCCAACATAATCCCTCCTACCTATTAAAATACCCATAATTATGTATTTTTTCCTATTATAATGATTATATTAAATCTTTTGTAACATGCATAATCAGAAGTCTTTGATTTATGGAATTAAAAAAACATAGGAGGATAGGTGATAGGTGTAGCAACAAAAAGTAATTTCAAAATTCACGAACACATTCAATGGCTGTTGGATAAGGAAACACAAGAAAAGCGCAAGCGCCTATTTCTGCCCCGACAGGCAAATGGAGAAAAGCGAGGAGGCAGTTCCTCAGCCACCGGAGCTTTTATCCATTTGACCCCGAGGGGCAAGGCGGTGGAGCTAGACATCAAGAAAAGCGCAACCGCCTATCCCTGCCCCGACAGGCAAATGGGGAAATGCGAGGAGGCAGCTCCTCAGCCACCACAGTATTTTCCCATTTGACCCCGAGGGGCAAGGCGGTGGAGCTAGACATCAATTTATCCACAGGTTCCGAGTTTTATAATTTCCTAAACAACAAAAAAGAGAAGCGCATCACACGCTCCTCCTTTACAGGTTTTTAAAGAATACTCTGATGACATCAGCACCACCGATAATTGTACCGAGAGAACCAAAAAGGTTAGTTAACACTAAAACTAGCAAGACTCTAGTCACCTTATTTTTCCAGAACCCTTTTATCGTAAATACATCTTCTGACAGCCTTTCAAAATCCCCTATTGTTGGTCGTTTCATATAAGCCTGCACTAATCCTGAAAACCAACCTGAGGCTAATATAGGGTGCAGTGCAGTTATTGGTGCCACGATAAAGGCTGTAACTATAGCTAAAGGATGACCTAATGCTACAATTGCTCCTATTGCCGCCATGGATCCCGTCCAAATAATCCAGCTCCATGCCTGGTCCCATCCTGCCGTAGGATTAGCTATAAAAGTATAAGCAACCAAAGCGATTAAAAGGATAGGCAAGGACCATCCAATGATTTTAGGTAAAATAGATTTCGGAGGGACAGCTGATAGTCTTTCTAAATCTTGATGCTTGTATATTTCTTTTGTAATTCCTGGAACATGAGCTGCCCCTAAAACTGCTACAACTTTTTTCCCTGGAGCTTCCTTAATCTTTTGAGCTAAAAACTGGTCTCTTTCATCGATTAATGGTGTTTTCAACCTTGGAAATGACTCTGTGAATTCTGCAAGCACTGCATTTAAAGTGTCTTGTGACTTCATATTCTCTAGCTCTTCTTCTGAAATGGTATCTTTACTAAAAATGCTATAAAATACTGACGTTAGGAGCTGAGACTTACCAAGCCAACCAAGATTATGCCAGATACGTGAAAATGTTATTTGAATATTACGATCGGCTAGTACAAGTTCTGCTCCATTTTCTTTTGCACTCTCTATCCCTTGTATCATTTCCTGGCCGGGTTTAATATCAAACTGCTTCGCCATACGGTTTTGAAAGGAAGAAATAGCTAAGTTCATCAATAGCAATGTCGCTTTCTTCTCTTTTATGATTTTAAAAATATCTGTCTCTTTCCATTTGTTATTATCTGTAATAGATTGATATCTCTGTTCGTCCAACTCTATACACACGGAATCCGGTTTTTCTTTTTCGATCACTTCTTTTACCTGCTCAGCACTTAACCTTGAAACGTGAGCAGTACCAATCAAAATAACTTCCTTGCCATCGACCTCTAAACGAGTTATATTTGCTTCCGACATAAACTACTTCCTTCGTGTAAATGTATTTCTTTACACATCGACTGAGCATGTAAAGACTTGTACCTATAATAATGAAGTACTTGGGCATAAAATTCAATTTGTTTATACAAAAAAATAGGAGATTTAATCATAACCTAATCTGTTTATTTTTAGTTTTTTCCTTGGATTATGTGATTCTTCTTAGTACATGAAAGTTTAAATTTGAGGCTGAAATGTTATACTTACATTGATTCAAATAAGTTAAAAGAGGAGAATGGCTAATGATTATCGTTACGAATCGTATTAAAACAAAACCAGGATTTGCAGAAAAAATGGCTCCAAACTTTACAAAACCAAGTCCACTACAAGAAATGGAAGGCTTCGTAAAAGTTGAGGTTACTATTACACAGGGTACCACTGAATATGATGAAATGAATGTCAATATGTATTGGGAAAACGAAGAAAGTTTCCAAGCATGGAAAAATAGCGACCTCTTCAAGGCAGCACATAAACGACCAGAACCAGGTTCTGAAGAAGCATCGAAAGAATCTCCACTATTAGGTAGTGAGTTAATCATTTCTAAAGTGGCTTCTACTGTTGGAGCAATTTCCAACTAAATAAATTATTAAAAGGAGCAAGTGATGTTAATTCGCTTGCTCCTTTGCTTTTATTTATCGATACGATAGATTCCTTTTTTATCCCTTAATAAGCATCCATTGGCCTTAAAAATCCGTATCATGTATTCATTATTCTCATCTGTACTACCTACATAATATGTCGCATGCATATTCTTTAAAAGCTCTAATGAATATAAGTGAAGTACCTTACCGAAACCTTTACCTCTATGCTCTGGAGTTACTCCAAAGTAAAACAACCTACCTTCCTCAGTTGTTCCGTCTTCTATATGAGGAATGCTGATACCCAAAGGTTCTTTTGCTTTATAGAAGATATGACAATGGTTACGCCAGTTAGGACCTAACTCATTTAAGAAGGCTTCCATGATTTGATCAATAGAGAACAAATTATTTTTGTTCGCCGATCCGCTTCGACATTCATCATATAGTTTGGCGAATTCCTCATCTGTCATTAAGCTATCCGAAAGAGATCGCACAAAAATAGAGCTATCTAAAATAAAGCGTTCCTCTAGTGTTCTTGTATATTCCACCACGGAAGAAACCTTATGAAAACCTTCATTTAATAATTGTTCCTCATACTCCGCATCCATCAGAAGCGACAGATAATTTACCTGATTGCTTTCCCAAGCTGCTAAAAGAGTTTTTAGTTCTGCCCAATATACTTCTTTAGATTGATTCATTTTTATTTGATCGGCAAGCCAGTATTCCTGGTCTTTTTTTATGACGTTAAAAGCAACCATTTGTGCGCCCCCCTTATAAATCGTCTATATGCGTAATTCTGTTTCTACCATTTCGCTTGGAATAATATAACGCTTGGTCAGCCTTCTCTACCACGCTTGCATGCGTGTCTTCGGATGTATATGTTGCTATCCCCATACTTATCGTCACTTCACCTATAACCCAATCTGCTGCTTCTATTTCCTGCCTTAAACGTTCTCCCTGGTTTTTAGCCTGTTGTGCATTAGTAAACGGGAGAAGAACGATAAACTCCTCTCCTCCGTATCTAAGTAATGTATCCGCTGGACGTACTGTTAAGTCTGCTATTTTTGCTAGTTGCTCTAGCACTCGATCTCCCATTGTATGACCCCAAGTATCGTTCACTTGCTTAAAATGATCGATATCAATTAAGCATAAGGAAAAAGCCTGTCCTTTTTGCTCGTATTGAATGATCATCTCTTCTAGCTTGATATGAAAATAACGACGGTTTTTTAAACCAGTCAATTTATCAGTTATAGCTAATTTCTCTAGCTTGCTATTGAGTACAAGTAGCTTTTCTTGCTTTTCCTCTATTTCCTCATGAAGCTCTTCTAATTTAGAAAGAGCCAGTTCTTTTTCTTGAAATGCTTCCTCTAATTGCTTTTTTGCTAACCTAATTTCCTGTTCATATCCTATTCTTTTTCCCATGGAAACTAATACACAGTCAATTACATCTGCACCCTCTCGAGTAGCTTTTTTTCCGTTTAACAACACAGGAATGCTCTGCCCATCCTTATGCTGTAGACTAAGAAATAACTCTTCCATATGTCCATATAATCGGATATAAGGATAAAAATAAGTATGGAATATAAACTGATTCGTTTTAGACATGATTGTTTCTATATGTTTTTGAGAAAGATCGTCAAAGGAAAACCCTATCATTTGAAGAAAGGTTTTATTCATATCAATTAGTATACCTTCTTGACTAATAGTGACATAGCCACAAGGTGCCAAATCCAAACGTTCCTCCATAAAATGTCATTCCCTTCCCTACACCTGGTATAGATACCCTTTAATGAGCTCCGCTGTTTCACACGGGTGACTAAGGTGAGGATAATGCCCCTTTACATCCATTATCTTAAATTCACTATTCTCTATATGATGGTGTAAATATTCTCCCACCTGAATAGGAACAATACTGTCTTCTGAGCATTGAATGATTAGCACCGGGCTAGATGATTTCTCTAAATCTTTACGATGGTCAGAAAAGAAGGTCACCTCTGCAAATTGCTTTGTTATCTTCGGATTTGTTGAACTAAAACTTTTTTCTACTTCCTTTGCTACCGCGGGGTGTTTTTCAGTGGCAGCCACTATTGGAGCCATATAGCTTGCCCACCCTATAAAATTCATCTCCATCATATCTAGCATCTCGTGGATATCTCTTTCATCGAATCCACCGTAATACTCGTGATCATTAAGATATCTCGGAGAAGGTCCAATCATAACCAACTTCTGAAAAACATCCGGCTTTTGAATCGCTGCTAACATACCAATCATGGAGCTTACCGAATGACCTACAAATATAACGTCTCTCAATTCCAATGCCTCTACTATGTCTAAGACGTCTCGGACATAGCCTTTAAGCGAGGCGTATTTCTCTGCATTATAAACACTTAAATCCGATTCACCGGAACCAACATAATCAAATAATACAATTTTATAGTCATCCAGAAATGAAGGAATAATATGCCTCCACATCGTTTGGTCACATCCAAAGCCATGCGCAAACATGATTACTTTTTCCTTATTTCCAATTACTTTTACATTATTACGTTTTAATACTTCACTCATAGGAACACCTCTAGTTTATTTCGTACCTTATATAAAAGGCTTCCTTTTCTTTTGAAAGGGAAGCCTTACATAGATTTGATAATTTATCCAATGTATATATTACCAATATACTATTTTATTGAATTTTATTCTAGATAAAAAGATGAAATGCTACTAACATCCTAGAGTCTATTTCCGCGTTCTTTTTAGGAATTCTCTCGTCCGTTCCTGTAAAGGATGATTAAAAATTTGATCCGGGGGACCTTCCTCTGCAATGACCCCCTTGTCCATGAAGACTATTCGATCCGAGACTTCTTTCGCAAATTCCATTTCATGCGTAACAATCAACATAGTAAGACCAGTATTCGCAAGCTCCTTCATAACTTTTAATACCTCGCCGACCATTTCTGGATCAAGTGCCGATGTAGGCTCATCAAACAACATTACATCAGGCTCCATAGACAAAGCTCGTGCAATAGCTACTCTTTGCTTTTGTCCACCAGATAATTGCTTTGGCTTAGCATTGACGTAGCCATCCATGCCCACCACCTTTAAATATCTCATCGCAATTTTTTCGGCTTCTTCCTTTGAACGCTTTAATACCTTTACCTGTCCGACTGAACAGTTGCTTAATACATTATGATTATTAAACAAATTAAACTGCTGAAATACCATGCCAAGCTTTGTCCTATAGGAATTGATATCATGCTTATTGTCTAAAATATTATTTCCTTTATAAATAATTTGTCCTCCACTAGGCTTTTCCAATAAATTAACACATCGCAGAAGTGTTGACTTACCCGATCCTGAAGAGCCTATGATACATACAACCTCGCCTTTTTTTACAGAGAAATTTATATCTTTTAAAACTTCATGTGCTCCAAAGGATTTACTTAAATGCTGAATATCAATTACGTGTTCCATATTTGCTCCTCCTTTATTTACTTGTTTTCATAAGGACCTTTTGGCAGTACAGCCATTTGCATAGGCTGACCAATGACTGTGTAGTTTTCGGGTCCATCTAGTTTCTTTTCAAAATGTCGTAAGATTAATGTAACAGCAAACGTCATGATGAAGTATAAAATACAAGCTACAAAGAATGACTCAAAATATCTGAAGTTGTTTCCAGCTACAGACTTCGTTTGGAAATATAATTCCGTTACCCCTATCACATTTAAAACAGAGGTATCTTTAATATTAATGATGAATTGGTTGCCGGTTGCTGGAAGTATGTTACGGATAACCTGGGGTAACACAACATATAGCATCGTTTGTATATGATTCATCCCTATCGCTTGTGATGCCTCAAATTGTCCCTTATCAATTGAAATGACTCCCCCACGAACAATTTCAGCCATATATGCTCCCGTATTAATAGATACAATAAAAATTGCTGCTAGTAAACGATCCATGTCTAACCCAAAGGCCAGTGATGATCCATAAAAGATGACCATGGCTTGGACGATCATTGGTGTCCCTCGGAAGAATTCTATATAGATGGATAGAATAAGATTAACCAGCTTTAAAAAATATCTACTTACCCTCTTTTCAGGTAGTGGGATGGTCCTAATAACGCCTGCTAATAATCCAATGATTGCTCCTACAATAGTTCCTATAATAGAAATCAACAGGGTTACTCCTGCTCCACGCAAAAACATCGGCCAGTTATTGGTAATAATGGAGATAATCCATTCTAAACTCATTGTCTTCCTCCTTACACATTCTGTTGCCTTGAACATCCACTAACCAAGTGAAGTAAGTACTTTAAAAAATGAAACGGCTGCTTTTATTAGCAGCCGTTAGTATACTTATTCTGCAGCTGGTTGACTGGAAATAGCATTATCCATAATTTCTTGACGTTCTTCTTCTGAAATTCCTGCTAATATTTCATTTATTTTATCTGTTAAATCGCTACCTTTTTTCAATCCTACTGCAACAGCTGTTTCTTCTTCATCTGCAATAAATCCTTCTTCGAATTCAACCATGCTGAAGTTATCATTTGCAGAGGAAGCACTAATTCCTTCAGGACGTTCAGATACATAACCGTCGATCATGCCGGATTCCAGTGCTACACGCATTGCTGGAAAATTATCTGATGCAGGCTGTTTTTTTACACCTTTAATTTGATCTATCACTCCGTAGTGGGAAGTATTTAATTGGCCTGTAACTTTTGCTCCATTAAAGTCTTGAATGGAAGTGGCATCCTCAAATTTTCCGCCCTTTTTTACAACCATAACAAAGTTGGAAGTATAATAGTTTTCAGAGAAATCGATTGTTTTTTTACGCTCTGCTGTTGGTGACATTCCAGCAATAATTGCATCAATCTTACCCGAAGTTAAAGCTGGAACTAGACCGTCCCATTCGGTTTTAACAATTACCAGTTCTTTACCTAAGCCTTCTGCAATTTTTTTAGCAATTTCTACATCGTATCCACCAGCATACTCTGCGTTACCGTCCAATTTTACTCCACCGTTTTTGTCATCCATTTGAGTCCAGTTAAAGGGTGCATATCCTGCCTCTAGTCCTACTGTAAATGTATCTTGGGCAGATGCTGATCCAACGCTTCCCTCCTCTTTAGTTCCACAAGCAGCAAGCAATAAAAAAATGGATAGTAAAAATGTGAATGTAAATAGTCTCTTTTTCATCTCTAGTAATCTCCTTTTTTAAAGTTATTATATGTATGCAACCATACAAAAAGGACAACCGTACAAAAAAAGACTTGAGGTAGACTCAGGTCATAATGTATGGTTGCCCTAAATCCTCTACTTTTCCCAATGAGATAGCACACCATTATAAACCGGGACGTTTATAATGGACAGTCCTGCAATTCTTCACTGCAGACCCAGCATGTAATAATGAGTTTATTACAAGCTTCGGCGACATTTCCTTCTCCTTAGTATCTAAGCTTCTCAAGCTCCTCTAAGGACTGTTAAATATCGCGCCTCTACCTCACTTATAAAAGCGAGGTTATATTCAATTAGTTGTTCATAGTCTACAATAGAGATTTTCATCTGTCAACAAACATTCTATTGATTAATCAAAATATTACTATTTTTTAAACTTCATCATTCTAAATAGAAACGAACAATCTTATTTAAAAAATGAACCTATAATACGGGGAATAAATAAGAAAAAATCTGCTAAAGTAAATGTATTTTCCACTTTGTCAAAGACATCCATTTTCGACTTTTCGTTCGGTTTGTAGGTCGTTACTGTATCGCCTTGAATTGGCTCCACCCCATCATAGAAACTTATACGTATAGAATGGCAGTTCACATAATCAGACGAATCCATCACCTGAAAATGTATATGAGGCTCAGAGGAGTTTCCAGAATTTCCACAAAGGCCAATTGTTTGCCCCTGCTTCACCGCGTCTCCTTCTTTTACTACTATAGAATGTTGTTTGAAATGCGCAAGCAAGCTATATTCTCTATTTTCATGCTCCAAAATGACATAGTTTCCGGCTGGTTCTTTTTCATTCATTTCTCCGGGAATATTATCTACAATATCATTTATAACCTTTACTACCTTACCGTCTGCTGGCGCAACTACCTCTTTATCAAAAGCATTGTAACTTTCATTGAGTAATCTATTATCCTTATGCGTCTGACCATTCTTCATCTTCACTAAATCATATGCATAGCGCTGAGATTCATAAACGTAATGATAGTTAAGAAATTCATTCGTCCCACCCCAGAAAACAAACCATTCTTCTTTAATAGGCATTATATATTTATTTTTGGTGTAACGTTGATCGCTTTTGGGGAAGGTTACATAAGGTTTTAATACTATGCCCTGGATGTAGTTAGCCGTATCAAAGGTTACACTAACTATTCTCTCCTTATTGTTATCTAACCATAAATACTGAGTTGAATAACCAATCTCGGTATTTTTAATCATTTGGTAGCTTTCAACCTCCTGATTAAAGGTAATGGCTAAATCAACAAATTGGTCCAGTGATACTAGCTCTTTAAATTCTTTGACGCATTGGTTATAAATTTCTTCATGGTTTCCATATAGGAATACTTCTCCAAAATTTTTGGGCGATATAAATTTCTCTACATTCATGGATCTGTTTACCTCCAATTTATAACATTGTAAGTATTTATCATCTAATACGGAAAAAGATAACTAAGGTTTCACTTAATATCAAAAAGTAAAGGAAACGAGAGAGTAGACCGTTTTCTTTTTGCAGACTTTATTTAATTCTTTTTTGTTTTGTTGATATCGAAGGAAAAGTTTCACATGGAACATAAACAGAAATGAAAATAGCCTACATCTACACTTTGAAGGGCAGACATAGGCCGTAAGCTAAAAGAGTGGAAATGACAACACTTACGTCGTCATTCCCACCCTAAATCAATTATTTTTGTATAAACATTTGAGTCCAATAGTTTCCGTCTTTCACGTAACCTACCCCAATATGAGTATAGTTTTTGTTTAAGATATTGGCTCTATGTCCTTCACTATTCATCCAAGCTTTAACTACTGCTTTCGCAGTCGTTTGACCTTGTGCGATATTTTCTCCTGCTGATTTATAGCTAATTCCAAAATTCTTCATCATTGTAAATGGAGTTCCATAAACAGGACTTGTATGGCTAAAATATTTTTGATCGTGCATATCTTGTGATTTATATTGTGCCACTCTTCCTAGCTCCCAGTCATAGCTTAAAGGAGACAGGCCAGCATTTGCTCTTTCCACATTTACAAGTTTAATTACATCTTGTTCAATGTTATAAGAATCTTTTGTCGGAACATTAATTTTTTGTCCTGGATAAATAAGATTTGGATTTTCTAACTGAGGATTTTTCTCAATTAATTCTGAAACTCCGGTTTGTGTTTTTACTGCTATTTTCCAAAGAGAATCTCCTGATACAACGGTATAGGTATTAGCTGCAAATGCAGTTAGTGGTAATAATAAAGAAATTGCGACTGCTACTGCAGCAACTTTTAATTTAGTTTTAAACAAGGTAATCTTCCTTTCTTTTTTTACTCTATTAATATAGTAAAATAAAAAAGTCCTATAAATCATCCCTTAATAATTGGATGTAATTTTACAGTTAGATTACAAAGAGAAACAAATAGAAGAGAAAGCTTGATAGTACGGGAAAAATAACTGGTTCAAAGGTAACACTTTTGAAATATTCAAGGAGGAAAATTCCTCTAAAGTCAAATTCTTTTTATAATTTTTCTGTTTTTTTAAAGGTTGAGTTAAGTCTACTGTCCTATACAACAATGAGTGTTTAAGATATATTAAAAATAGGTGATTATATGAATATTAAAAATTATTTAAACGACGAACGTTTCCTCTCTGGAACAACTAAGAAAGACCCTACTGCCTGGGAAGAGAACAATATGGCCTTACACATCTGTGAAAATCCATTACACATACTAGAAAATCGCAAGAAATTAGCAGACCAGCTCAATTGCAGTTTAGAAGATTTTGTTTGTGCCAATCAAACCCATAGTGCAAATTTCTATAAAGTGACCGCGATTGATAAAGGACATGGAGCAACGCTTTTGGAAACCGCTATTAAAGACACAGACGCTCTTTACACATTTGAACCAAACCTATTATTATGCAGTTTTACAGCAGATTGCGTACCAGTCATCTTTTATAATGAAATTAATGGACTTATTGGAGTCATTCACTCTGGTTGGCAAGGAACCATCAAGGAAATTACAAGTCAGCTATTTGAGCATCTGAAAACACACGAACAATGTAACCCTGCTGATTTTCACGTACAAATAGGCACTGCACTAAGCCAAGAAAAATTTGAAGTGGATGAGGATGTCTACACAAAATTTAAGAACCTAGGGTATGCAGATGACTTTATGTATTACAGAAAAGAAACAGGTAAATATCATATCGATAACCAATTGACTGTTCAAAAGCAGTGTGAACTGGCTGGTATACCGCCTGAACAGATTTCGATAGATCGCACATGTACTTTCTTAAGTCCAGATGGCTTCTCTTACCGAGAGGATAGAAATACTGGGAGACATTTAAGTTTTATAATGAGGAAGAAGTAACTTTCTAAAATAGGTTGTAATCTCTTTAATCAATTACTCAAGCTTCATTTAAAAAGCCCGATTCTGTGAAGAACCGGGCTGTTTTTTTAAGTAAAGTATTCAAATTTTGCATTAGGAAAGAACTTTTCCATATAACTATATAGATGCTCTTTGATGTCTTCCTCTTCTTCTTTTTGATAAATATATTTTCCTATACCATACTTCCCCCATTTTATTCTTCGGGATTCTTCGTCCAGTTCAAGCTTAGTCATTGGGTAGTTTTTTTCGATCACCTTTTTAGCAGGCTTCGTAAAACGATGCTGGATGAATTCAAAGGTAATATCATCTCGTGCATCCTTTGGAAGCTCTGCATCTAATCGTTCAAACATATGATAATACCCCTCTTTCCAGCCTTCATGAAGATATATAGGAGCGACAATAAACCCAAGTGGATATCCTGCTCTTGCAACCTTCCCTGCAGCCTCAATCCTCTTGTCTAATGGAGAAGTACCAGGCTCAAAATTTTTAATCACATAATCCGCATTTACACTAAAGCGAAATCTGGTCTTTCCATTATGCTTCGCATCTAATAAATGATCTACAAAGTGAAATTTCGTCACGAATCGCAGTCTACCGAATTCCGATTTACCAAAATGTTCAATCGCTCTTTTTAAGGTATGAGTTAAATGGTCTATTCCCACAATGTCAGAGGTACAGGATGCTTCGAATCTTGTGATCTCCGGTGCACGTTCTTCCATATACTTATCAGCTGCTCCGAGAATTTCCTCTACATTCACATATGTACGGATATAAGGTTTGGTTCCCATGGTTGTTTGTAAATAGCAATAATGGCAATGTCCCATACAACCAGTAGCAAAAGGAATGGCATATTCCGCAGAAGGCTTAGAGGAATCAAATTTCAGGGTTTTTCTGATTCCTACAACTAGCGTAGACTTAGCTATGCGGTATTTTTGAAAGTCATTATCTCCAGGAAGGTTACGTATTTGGTTATGAGAGGTCGTATAATGAATTTCTTTCCCCATCTTCTCAAACTTTTCTTTCAGTTCTCTACCTAGTGGATAATCAAGTGCCTTAGGCTCAAAATACACAAGCTGAGGTGTAAAAGGTTTTCTCATGTTCAACCTCCATTATTGAAAATAGTGACGATACGCTTGCTCTGCTTCATAGGCGCTTGTATAAATAGCCAAATCAGCTGTTAAAGGATAATACGTTTCATAAACAAAAACAGCCAGTCCATCCGGGTTATCTGGATCATTTACTACTGCCGCTGATTGAACGTTAGCGACACTTTGGATATGGGGGTTCCGATAAAAAACGTAAACAATATCTCCTGCTGTATAATCTTCCATTTGCTTCTCTCACACTCCTAGCTTTTTCACTAGCTTGGCTTTTCTAAAAGAATTTATGTAATAAATACAATTGAAAAAACCATATCCGATAAATCGAATATGGTTTAGTTATTGAAATCAAAATCATAATTTCTTTAAAAGACCCTTTAACATATTAAGTACAAAGAAATTTGTGATTCACTACATATATTGCGGTAATCAAGAAATTTTTTAATCCTTATTTCATTCAGACAGGCCATCCCTTAGAAAAAATAAATAGGAGAATTTTAAAAAAGTATAAGTTCTACATTTATATTCGGTTAACTAAACATATGCTTTAGTAAACCTAAGAAAAAAGGAGCTGCCCATTGATTATATATGTCGTTAATAATGGAGATACGCTTTGGGAAATTGCTAATCGGTACCAAATAGATATAAATGCGATTTTACAAGCGAACCAATTACCTGACCCAAATACTCTATTGGTTGGTCAATCGCTTATTATTCCTATTTATGGAGTCTATCATACAGTTCAAACTGGCGAAACTCTTTGGTCAATCGCACAACAGTATGGTATAACGGAACAAACTATTCTTCTTTCTAACAGACTAGCAAATCCAAATCTTTTATATCCTGGTGAGCGAATTTTTATTCCTCCTATCATTCATGTTGTGCAACCTGGTGAAACACTACGACAAATTGCTAGCCTTTATGGAACAACTATTCAAGCACTTATTAATCAAAATAAAATACAAACGCCTGGCCTCCTATATCCAGGAACACAACTAATCATTCCTAGAGTCAAGCCATTAGTCGAAGTGAACGCCTATACCTATCAGAAAGAAGAGGATGCCGTCCAGACGGTAAACAGTCTTCAATCTCTACTCACCTATATTAGTCCCTTTGCTTACAAGCTTACAGAAAGTGGTGATTTAGAGCCCTTACAGGACGAACTGTTAATAGAAGCAGCTGTTACCGACAATATTGTACCAATGATGGTGATCACCAATTTTTCATCTACTGAGGCTGGAACTAATCTCATGCATGTCATTTTCTCTAATCCAGATATATTAAAGAAATTGATGACAAACGTTCTTCAGATTATGGAGGATAAGGGTTATAGAGGATTGAATATTGACCTGGAAAACGTATTACCAGAAGACAGAGATGCTTATACCTCCTTTCTCCAGCTAGCAGTCGATACACTTCATCCTAAAGGGTACTTTGTTTCTACTGCAGTGGCTCCTAAAGTTAGCGAGACTCAATCCGGCTTGCTATATGAAGCACATGATTATGAAGCACATGGAAGAATTGCAGACTTTGTGATCCTAATGACGTATGAATGGGGTTGGCGCGGTGCATCTCCTCAAGCGATTTCCCCCGTCAATCAAATGAAAAAGGTAGTAGAATATGCTTTAACTGTTATTCCTGCAGACAAACTATTTTTAGGCTTTCAAATATATGCAAGAGACTGGAGAATTCCTCATGAAGCTGGACAAATTGCAGAGACCTTTAGCCCACAGGATGCAATTACATTGGCTACCCAATACGGAGCAAGAATACAGTTTGATACAGTGGCTCAATCACCTTTTTTTAATTACACAGATGAGCAGGGACAAAAACATGAGGTTTGGTTTGAGGATGCTCGAAGTGCTCAGGCTAAATTTAATTTAGTCAAACAATATCGTTTGCGAGGCATTAGTTATTGGGTGTTAGGTTATTCCTTCCCTCAAAACTGGGTATTGTTAGATGATAACTTTGTAGTAAAGAAAATAAAAGATTAAAGTCTATCTCTTATTTACATGTTGAGTGACTATAAATAAAGAAAAAAACCTACCATCATTTGAAGATGGTAGGTTCTTGATGATTTATAAAATATCGCTTATACAATATCGTCTATAACTTCACTAACGTCTTCCAAAGGTTCCATGTTCTCTGCTACCTTTTGGTCTATTTTTAGTCGAAGCGTTTCTGCTGTTTCTGCATGTACACCCTTAAGTAGCTCTGGGTTGTTCATAAGAGACATACCGTAAGATGGAATCATCTCTTTGATCTTTGGCTCCCACTCCGTTATATGATCTGGGAAGCATCGTTTAAGAACGTCCAACATAACTGGTACTGCAGTAGAGGCACCTGGAGAAGCACCTAATAAGGCCGCAATGGAACCGTCCTCTGCAGTGATAACTTCTGTACCAAATTGAAGAGTTCCTTTTCCTCCAGCTTCTGTGTCCTTAATCACTTGTACACGTTGGCCTGCTACAACCAAGTCCCAATCCTCTGCTTTAGCATCTGGGATAAAGATTCGTAGCTCTTCCAGGCGTTGTTCTTTAGACAGCATTACCTGTTGGACCAAATATTTTGTTAGAGACATCTCTTTGGCACCTGCAGCTAGCATTGTAAAGAGATTATGTGGCTTAACAGAAGTTACTAAATCCATCATCGATCCAGTTTTTAGGAACTTCGGTGAGAAACCAGCGAAAGGTCCAAATAGTAGTGATTTTTTATTGTCAATAAAGCGAGTATCCAAATGAGGTACAGACATTGGTGGAGCTCCAACAGCAGCTTTACCATATACCTTAGCATGATGCTTCGCAACTATTTCAGGATTGTTACAAACCATGAATATACCGCTTACTGGGAAGCCACCGATATGTTTTCCTTCAGGAATACCCGATTTTTGTAGGAGATGTAGACTTCCGCCTCCACCACCAACAAAGACGAATTTCGCTGTATGGTTCTCGATTTTGCCTTCTGCAAGGTTCTTCACTTTTACTTCCCATTTGCCATCTTGAGTACGGTTTAAATTCTCTACACTAGACTTATAATTCACTTTAACATCTTTAGTCTTTAAGTGATCGAATAACATACGAGTCAATGCACCAAAGTTAACATCTGTACCAGTGTCAATTTTAGTTGCAGCGATCGCTTCATTAGCGGTACGGTTTTCCATGATTAATGGAATCCATTCTTTTAACTGTGCTGGATCATCAGAGAATTCCATTCCTTCAAATAATGGATTTTGGGTCATCGCTTCAAAGCGCTTCTTCAAGAACTCCACGTTTTCTGTTCCTTGAACCATACTCATATGAGGTAAAGGCATAATAAAGTCCTGAGGATTCTCGATTAAATTACTTTTTACGAGATGAGACCAAAATTGCATAGAAACCTGAAACTGTTCATTTACATTGATTGCTTTTGTGATATCAATAGAACCATCTGGTCTTACAGAAGTGTAGTTGAGCTCACAAAGAGCTGCATGTCCTGTTCCCGCATTATTCCATTCATTTGAGCTCTCTTCTCCTGCACTTTCGAGCTTCTCAAATACTTTTATATCCCACTCCGGTACTAATTCCTTTAAAAGCGTTCCTAAAGTCGCGCTCATAATACCGGCACCAATTAAGATAACATCTGTTTTAGTTTCTGTGTTGCTCACTTTTACCATCCCTATACTTTATATTTGCAGAAGCCTTGTTAACGCTACCAAAACAAAGAGTTAGTTAACCTGCTTCTGACTCTATATAACCGTGACTATTGCTTTAAATTTGTTTATAAGTTCAGAATATCTATTCTATTATAATATAATTAATGATTTTTTTAAAGTGTGTAGAAATTGTGAATTAATTTAGATAATGGGGCTAAAAAATCCACCAAAATACTTTAAATACGAACCTGTCTAACGGAAACAAATATAATGCTTGTAAATAATCAGTGCCTCTTCTTTATGAGTTCAAAAAGCACTAAAATACTCTTGGAAAATGTACGTCCCTTCATGGTGCTTAAATACACGTTTCGATTTAAATATGCACTATGAACAGGGCGTGTTAGTAAAGAGTCAGATAGATGCTGCGTAACATAATTTTGGGGTAGAATAGCAATTCCTAAACCTTCCTCCACTAATACTTTTATCATTTCAAATCTTTCTATTTTATATGATATATGTGGCGTTACATTTTCCCGTTCAAATGCTTTTAATATTTGTGCACTTGTTTCAAACTCAGGCATCCCTATTATTAGTGGTTCATGAGTAAAATCCTTCAGTGTAAGTTGTTCTTTTTCGGCAAAAGGATGATCTTTTTTTATAAGTACAACATAGGGTTCGTTATACAATAATTCACTTTGTATTTCTTCATCCACAATGTGCTGGTTTGTAATGACTCCATGTACATGTAAGCCTAGCAATGCTTGTCTTACTGTTTGATTATAAAGCGTGTCAATAAGAGTAAGCTGATTGGATGGATATAACTTTTGATAATCAGTAATGACTTGTGACAACCAATAATTTGCTGATTCAATTACTCCTAATCTGATTTCTAACTGTTCTCCTTTTGCCAGCTCCTTTAACTCTGTTTGCATGACCTCGAACTGAGCAACTAAGCCTTTTGACCGTTCCCAAAACTGCTGTCCCATTTCTGTTAATTGAAACTGCTTTGTTGTTCTTTCTATTAACGGAGTATCCATTTCTTGCTCAAGTGCCTTAATGGCATTACTTAATGAAGGCTGAGAAATATGCAAGGCTTTAGCTGCCCTGGAAAAGCTGCGATATTTCACAGTTGCATTAAAGTAATACATCTTTCGTAAATCCAATTCTTCGCCCCCATTTATAGTTTTAAACTATTATAATATAAAAAATTAATATTGGTTATTATAAATGTTTAAAATTATACTAACAATATGATTTTTTAGATAAATGAGGGTGGAAATATGCATAAACCTACAGAGTTAAAAATATGGCAAGGTCGCGTTGATCATGAGTCAGACCACACTTATTACCGTTATCATCAAGTAGTGCAGTTGGCATCTACAGAGACTCAAGGGAACATTGGAATAATTGGCTTTGCATGTGATGAAGGAGTACAACGTAACAACGGACGCATTGGAGCAAAGAATGCACCTCTCGCTTTACGTAAGCAGTTAGCAACATTACCTTGGCGTCATCCAAATTATGAAAACGCTTTAATAGATTATGGGGATGTCATTTGTGAAGGCAATGAATTAGAGCAAGCTCAAAGTGAACTAGGAGATAAGGTTTCCAACATCTTATCAAATGGAAAGGCGATCGTACTAGGCGGTGGGCATGAAACATTGTATGGACAGTATTTAGGTGTGCGAAAAGCATTTGGTCCAGATGCTTCCATTGGATTAATTAATATAGATGCACACTTTGACATGCGCTCATACGATAAACAGCCTTCCTCAGGCACTATGTTTAAGCAAATTTTAGATGAGGATCCAAATGCAGATTATTTCGTTTGCGGTATTCAACAATATGGCAATACCACTGCCTTATTTGATCTAGCAGATCAGTATAATGTGAGTTATTTTACAGATGAACAGTTGGACTTCCCTTCGTTTACTATAGACTTACATAATTTTATGGATACACATGATGTGTTGCTCGTTACACTTTGTATGGATGTTTTAAATGCTGCGGAGGCGCCTGGAGTCAGTGCACCATCACCATTTGGCTTATCAGCTGTAAAGGTCCGAGACATTCTACGCCAAATGGCTTCTCATAAAAAAACAGTCAGCTTTAGTATTTGTGAGGTCAACCCTTTACTTGATGTAGATAACCGGACGGCAAAATTGGGAGCTTACTATATCAATGAAGTAATTATGAATAGTTTCGAATAAACAAGCCCAGTGGTAATATGTCAAGCGAAAAAAAGAAATGAATTGGAAATTACTTAAGTGATACTTTCCAAATGAACACTTTTTGCGCATACCAAATAAACCTCTCATTTTTCTGCTTTTAAAAAAGAA
>NZ_JAMAWN010000110.1:0-246 GCF_023713305.1 Psychrobacillus sp. MER TA 171
TGCCCAGCGACGTCCTACTCTTGCAGGGGGAGACCCCCAACTACCATCGGCGCTGAAGAGCTTAACTTCCGTGTTCGGTATGGGAACGGGTGTGACCTCTTCGCCATCATCACTAGACGTTTGAGTTGTTCACTCAAAACTGGATAAAAGACATCATATTAGAAACAAACAATTTGGTTAAGTCCTCGATCGATTAGTATTCGTCAGCTGCACGTGTCGCCACGCTTCCACCCCGAACCTATCTAC
>NZ_JAMAWN010000111.1:0-242 GCF_023713305.1 Psychrobacillus sp. MER TA 171
ATTAACTTAACCTAAAAGTTAAAAGTACTACACTTGCAATCACGTAAGTGATCACAATTTGAATATCTTGCGTTTGTTTCTTTTTTTGATGTCGTTTTATCCAGTTTTCAAAGAACAAGTTAAAAAGCTTTAAATGCTCATATAGAATGAACATTCAAAACTGAACTGCAAAACGTTAAGATACAGATAAAGATCTGTATTCCGAATATATCCTTAGAAAGGAGGTGATCCAGCCGCACCTT
>NZ_JAMAWN010000112.1:0-241 GCF_023713305.1 Psychrobacillus sp. MER TA 171
GTTCTGCCAGTAATTCATACTGTTGTTGAACGAGTCTATATTGCATAACCAAGGTATGAATCTCAAATCGAGCCATCTCCAGGCCTTCGGTCAACCCGATCGAGATTTCAGCGGCTTCCTTGAGTTTTATTATTTTGGGAGAAGAGACACACTTTAACCCATCCACCTCTTTGTAGAAAGGGAGTAGCTCCGCCACTTCTTTTTCTCGAAGGTCCTCTGGTAATGGTGTTTTCTCCAGCAC
>NZ_JAMAWN010000113.1:0-222 GCF_023713305.1 Psychrobacillus sp. MER TA 171
GAGGGCACTGAAAAAGTGCCTTTAAAACGTTTAGAGGTAGAGTATGAATGCAGGTTCTGTTCATCTTCTACTATTTTCTGAATCCATGTCTTTCCGTTCCGAGCGGATGCTTTCCAGGGGGCGGCCCCGGCAAGCCTTCTCCCTCGCTGCGCTCAGTCCGGGTGCTCGCCGTGGCCGCTAATCCCCTAGGAGTCACCGCTCTGCACTCCAATCCAATCCACT
>NZ_JAMAWN010000114.1:0-204 GCF_023713305.1 Psychrobacillus sp. MER TA 171
GGTAACCCTTTTGGGAGCCAGCCGCCGAAGGTGGGACAGATGATTGGGGTGAAGTCGTAACAAGGTAGCCGTATCGGAAGGTGCGGCTGGATCACCTCCTTTCTAAGGATATATTCGGAATACAGATCTTTATCTGTATCTTAACGTTTTGCAGTTCAGTTTTGAATGTTCATTCTATATGAGCATTTAAAGCTTTTTAACTTG
>NZ_JAMAWN010000011.1:0-130858 GCF_023713305.1 Psychrobacillus sp. MER TA 171
CTAATTTTCCCTCCACTTGTCTGACCCCCAATAAACGAATATATATAGTTTACTGAAAATCTATTAGATTAGCGAAAGTGTTCAATGTTATTTAGCAGCAACTGTCCATTTTATTTTAGCGTTTACAAAAAATTCCTTTTTGATGCAACTCGTTAGCAATCTTTTGAATTGCCTCTAAATTTGATTTTACTCTTCTTTTTTTTCTTTCTTCTAAGTACGTTGTAAATCTAAAACTAACTTTTTTGGATAATTTCGGATAATATCTTCTAATTTTTCTTATTGGGATTCCATTTTCCTTAGCCAATTTAGTTAAACTTATAGGTATATCTTCACTCAAACAATGCTTAAGAATGGTATGTATTTTAACTTTTATTTTCATCTCTCTCTTCTTTTGGAACGCAAGATATTTTTCCTCCAAATTTGCACATAAACCTGGAAAATGCTTTTTTGCTGTATCACTGCCGAAACCCGATTCTCTTGAAATTTTTGACAAACTCTTTGGATTTTCGGAACTTAACTTTTCCTCTATTATATATTTAATTATCTTTAATGGTGTATTTCTTCTTGAATAAGAATTAAACCTATTAACATCATTTATTATAATATTTTCCCCATATATAAGTTCGTAAACTGTACTATTCAATTTAGAAACGATTTTAATAAGATAATATTTATCAGGTATGTTTCTACCATATAAGTAATTATAAAAACTACTAGAATTAATATTCAAATATCTAGCTAAACTTCTTATGCTAGTCCCTCCCCCTTCTTCGACCATTTTTTTTAGAAATAGAGAGATAAAATTTTTACTAGGAAAATATTTTAGCATAGATGTATTTTCAATTAATTGTTTATAATTTAATACAATGAACTTCTCCATTTCCGTCAAAGATCCTTTTTGAATTACTTTTTCCCCCAGCCAACTCCCACAATATTGACAATACCCTACAATTATTCGACTATGTAAAAAAGGTAATTTCTTTTTGCAGTTATTGCATGAATCTTTTAATGGTATTTCATGAATATCACAGTTCTCAATTGCATCTAAATACCAGATCAAAGGCTCGTAGATTTCCTCAGAATTAGTAACCATTCGATTAAAACAAGCAGGACACCATTTTCTATAATCCCCCATTATTTTTCTAGTTAATATTCCTTGCCAGTTTAGCATTGTTAAATTTCTTATATCGTTCCTTCCAGTTAAAAATTCTAATGCATTCACATAATCCAATGTTATTGAGTTATTTTTATTAATATAATTTGAAGTACTATTGTATAATCCTTTAATAAGATCATCTTTAATGTGAATCAGACTAAGTTCGGGTTCTAATATTTTTTTGAGTAATATAGCGATACTTACACTATGCGCAGCAGCTAACCTGGCAATATAACTTGTTAGACTTTCCATATAAGGAGTACCGATTCCTTCTGGCTCTAAATTGTATAATATAGTTCTTGAACAAGATACTTCTTTTATTTCTCTTGTATCAACTTTTAGACTCCTAATACTCTTATCCAATACCATAACACCTCCATATAACTACTTATAATATTAAAAATCGAGTATTGGATTTCCTACTCATATTTATACATTCTCTTTTATCTATAATCAGACTAAACCAACATTGTCTCTTTCAGGTTTTCTTTTTCCTGGAGTAGATTTGTTTTTTGTTGTTTTTACTTGTTCCTCATCTTTTTTTGTTCCCAGGAGAGCCTTCAATTTATCTTTATCTGCATTACTTTCTTTAAATACTAATTCTCCAATTATTGCTTCATTAGCTAATGTTAAAAGTTTTTTTGTCTGCAAAGTGTTCTTTTTTAAATTTGCATAAGTAATAGTTTTTTCTTCTTTCTCAATAGCATCTGAAAGACATAAGTGTAACCAGTTTTTTAATATACCTGCGCAACCAATAGAATTTTCATATATATATTCAGCATGTAATATTAAATCAGGCTCTTCATGTACAGGTAATAACTTCTGAAAGGTCAATAAAATAGATTGAAAACTCTTTTTGTCTTTTTCAATCGTATAATCATATCTTGGAAAATGAAGTTCTTTAACCCTTCTTGACAATTGACCATCTAAATTAATTACTGCATTTAAATCATAAGTTCCAAATAAAACAATTTTTGTATTACTCATATTAGCTAAAGATTTTATTGAATTAAATTGTCTTTGATTTTTCTCACTATCTCCTCTTTTTTCAGCGTTTATATTAAAAAAGTGTTGAGCTTCATCAATTAAAAGTGCCATGGTTTTTCTATATAAAAATGCATTTTCTATTGATCTTCGCATTGCTGCAGCAGTAGATGGAATACTTGCAGTAAAACTATTTTTCATTGTTTTTAAAAGGTTTATATCAATTTTATAATCAATTAATGGCTCATTTAATGATGAAAGAACCCTGTAATAAAAATCTTTCCAATTAAACTTTCCCAAATCTGGATTTGGAAGCTCAATACCAGTGATAGGTATGATACTCTTATCTAATTCAATTTCTACTGCCATATTTTTTAACATGGTGTATAAAGTAGCAAAAAATAATCTAGATTTCCCTACACCAGATGGTCCAACTACCATAATAATATTATGTGGCCCTTTTGAGATTTCACTTACCAATTCATCTAGTACCTGTTTCATTTTGGGATGACTAACTGTATAATCATTGAAGAATTTTTCACGCTCTTCTTTAGACTTTGTTAATAGATCTTCATTAAATAATCTCTGCCTCTTTTCCACTAATTCAACTCCCCAAAGATTTCTAATTCATCAACATTTTGTTCAGCTGGATTACAATCATTATTTGTATCTACATTTGATATCTGATTATCTATTACCTTTAAACCTGTTTCTAAAGGTTTATATTTTTCTATAGCAAGTGTTCCTTCTATTTCTTCAGATTCAATAATATAGTTAGCAATCATTCTTGCTGTTATCGTAACATTTTGTGCATATAATTTTTTCTTTTGCCTAATCTCTTCAGCAACCAGTTTTATTTGTTTCTCTGTCTTTCCATTTAAATATTTATATTGTTCAGACAGGCATTTTACCCATTGATTATCTATAAATGCATAGGCTATTGCGATATTAAATGAATCATATTTAACTTCTATGTTAGTAGCTTCAATTTTAGGATTCCTAAATTGTTCACACCAATAATATGAATAACTTAGTTTAATACCCTGACCAGGATGGACTTTTCTTGTTTTCACTTTGGGAGCTGGTAAAGTCGTTAATATAAAATTTTCATCATAAGGAATGTAAGTATTGGGACGATTACCTGAAACCGCTATAGATTCCACAAACGCCTCTTTTGGCGTTTGATTAAGAGATGGATTTTCCTTATTGTCATATACATTACTAAACCATGTATCAAGTCGTTCATTCAAAGTTTCAAGTGTCCATACTGCATGATTTTTCGGATTTACAGTTTTTGTTACCTGCCTTACATTTTTAGTTATTTGAGTATTTCCCCTTAAATTGTGAATAAATAACTCATTTGTAATTCCAAATAATCGCTCGATAACATGACCATACCGTGCCTTCGCTGCAGGTCTTTGTTTTTTATGAACACTGTATAACGCAAGCAATGATTCAAAATATACACTACTGAATTCCTTTCCTCCATCCACCACGATATAATTTGGTAAACGATTAGATCTTTTCACACATTCTCTAATTACCATCATACAAGACCGGTATGACGGTTCTTCAAAGGTTAAATAATACGCAAGAATTCGTCTAGAGTAAGCATCAATCATTAATGTAAGCCATGGTCGCTTAGAAACCTTTCCATTAATGTATAATTCAATATCTAACTCAGTGTGATCAATATGTGCTATTTCAAAAATTCGTTCCCCATGTCTTGGAGTAGTAAATTCTAGTTCAATATAAAACTCTTCATATTTATAAGATGCCCTACTACCTTTTCTAGCCTTTTCAATATCATATTTTGCTCGGTTATTTATTGTTTCACAAAAGGTTGCATATGATGGTACATAAAAATTAGATTCCTCGCACTTTACAAGTAATTCGCGATAAACTTGTTTTGCAGATTTAGATTTTATTGTTTCATAACTTTCTGTTATCATCTTATTCATCAATTCTATGGTCTCAGTGGGTAACTTCGCATTTCTATTTCCTCGTTTTTTAGTTTGAGGTAGAAGACCTACAAAACCATTGCCATAAAGTTCTTCTGCATCTTTATACTTTTTCACCCAGTTGCGGAGTGTTCTGTCTGTTATATTTATAAATTCTATTTTTTCCCCGTTTAAATACTTAACAACAATCTCATACTTTTTATTTGCTTCTATTAATTCAGTTTCATTGGCCTGCGAAATCATCTTTTTTAGTTCGTTACTTTCATTATTTTCATCCTTATCAGCCCCAAGAATATACCCCTCTAATATATACGATTCAAATAAATTAATAGGTAACTCAATATTTTTACTTTCATCCTTAGAATATAAAAAGACTATTTTACTTTCGTGATCATAATTAAGAATTGTCCAAACTGTATTCCCCCAAGCGATATGATTTCCGCTATTCAACTCTATTGCATTAGTATTTCTCTTCCTTCTAGTTGAATTCTCAACTAAAGAAAAAAGTTTATATTGTTCTATATTTAAATAAACCTTTACATTTTCTATATCAGTTATTAAATCATTATATAAATCAATATATATAATTTCTTTAACTATTAGTGCATATATATCATCAGCATTAAACTGAGTTTTATCACTTAGTAATAATTCTTTTAAGGTTATTCCGGGAGCTTCTTGAATAGATTCCTTTATTCTTTTAATTTTTGTTTCATTTAACACATAATCTTTAACAAAATAGTCCTCTAGAAATTCAAGATTACGTTGAAGATTCCAATTTATTTCTGAAGATGAGCGAATAAGAAAATCTAGATTATATTCAGCTGCGAAATCTTTTCCAGGAGTAAATATCCATTGCTCATTCTCCCTAAGGTATCTATCTGGATTACTCTGAGATTTTTTAATAAGCTCTTCTTCCGTTTTGCACTCAACCCAATATGCCCTTTCTTTTTCAATCACAAAAAAATCTGGTGTATTCAAATAAGCCATTTTTTTGTTGTTCTTATTACTTTGATAGTAGGTAAGTTTTATTTGTGGTGGCTGGTCATAGTATTCCAAAACATTATCGTTATACTCCAACATATATATAGTAGGTAATTCCACCTTATGACTTTCAAATTGAATAGTAAATCCCATTTTTTTACTACTATATCGTCCACTAACATTATGCTTACCTCCGCCAACTCTTCTTGCTGGCGGTGACTGTCTTACACGTTGTACTTCATTCTTAGCCTCGTCTGTTAATTTTAGCTTTTCTGCCCACTCCTCAAACTCACTATTGCTCATCATTACTATTTCTCCCCTTTCCTCTGTAAAAATTATTTTGAGCCAATAGGTCTTTCCAATATTCTTGGAGGATTCTCTCCTTGAGTAGCCCCTTTCTATTAGTTTTAATCTGAATTTTCCCACTACTTGGATATATACCCTCATTTACTAAGGAATAAAAGGCTTTTTGAATTTCTTTTTTTAATTCTTCTATTCTCTGTTTTGATTTTTGATTGATATACTCCCTATATCTATTTGAAATTTGTTTACAATACTCAGGAAAATTGCGATATAAAACTCGTTTATCACGGTCTATTATTCTTGCGGTTGCTGCCATAGAAATTGGTGGGTCACATTTTAGTATTTCCTTTAGACTATTTTCAATTGAAACAAGGTTAAGCCTCCTTCTAATCACTTTCTCATTATCTGTTTTCGCTATTTCAACCAGATGACTTATAGTCAAATTTTGCAAACTTTTTGTAAGGAAATCCAAAATTGTAGTATCTAATTTAAAACAGATTTTTAGTAACCCTTCTAGAGTGGGAGTATTTTCTAATTTAATCCAGGCTCTTAAAGTACTTTTAGGAATACTTAAGAATTCAGCAAAATTAGGGACATTATCAGAAAATAGATAGTGATTGATATAATTTAACTGTTTACTGACAATTTCTTTAGTGAATAGTTTACTAGAATTTAATCCTATTAAGCTTTCAATATTTAGATAGACAAATGAATGCCATTCCCATTCCTGATTATTAATCTCTTTTATAACTTGACCTTGAATTAGCAAGTTAAAGCAGTTTGGACAATGCCCTGGGATCATTTGTCTACGCAGTATATCAATTTTTCTATAACATCTCGGGCAATTTTCAAGTAGATAACACTTGTGTTCAAAACAAATCTTTATCGATTTTATATACCAAACAAGTGGATAGTATATACTCTTGTGACTATCTTTCCAATTCTTTATACATTCAGGGCACCAAGAGAAAGTTTCTTTAAGTAAATTTCTCAAAGGCACTAAATCTTTTAATTTAAACAGGGTTAAGCTTGTTAAATCTATTCTACTTGTTAACTTTCCCAAAATATAAACCAATTCAGTTGAGTTATCCGTATACCCATTTATTGTTTTGGCACCTTCATAAAAACTGTTGCCACCGTATTTAGAGCTTCTTTCCAAATAATCTTTATTCATTTCAGGGATCACTATCTTATTTACCAAGTGACTAACATTGATGTTATGTTCGTATGAAAGCCTAATTAGATAACTGCTCAAACTTTCCACTAATCCTGTTTCAATTTCAATAGGTTCAATGTTGTATAAGATACTTCTCGGGACTTGAATAGTTAACACCTCCAATAATTAATTCACCTCAAGAATTCTCTTGATAGATTACTATTAATTATTGGCAATTAAATAATAGATTTATTCATATTTTGAAAAAAAAGTTGAGATTAAAAATCAAAGCAATAACCAGATGTATGTGACTAATACCTCCAATAGTTATTAAATGAACAATTTATTTTATTAAAGAATAAATTTCCCTCCAATAGACAATTAATATTGTATATTGGAGGGAAAGTTTATTATGATAATAAAAAAACATGATGATAAGATCATTTATTGCTACTGCTGTCGCAAAAGGACTCTATTTATACGTAGGGATTTGCATTATAATAGTGGTGTAGAGAGTCATTGTAGTGAATGTCCATCCGTTTGGTTTGAATGGCAAAATCGAGCAGTTGAGCGAGAAAAAGAGAAGTGGATTGAATATAATGGAGAAGCAGCAAATAAAACTAGCGTTCAAATATTTAAGCAATAACAATCTTTATCTCTTTACCCAAAGCAAGAGAACACTTTATTAAATAATTGCTCAAATAAAAAAAGCGACTAACTAAACTAAGAGAAGGTTGCTAATTCATTTGTAACTTTTAATTGAAATCAATTGTTTCGATTTGGGGCTTATTTAACTAATGCACCAGTTAGTCATCCATACATCAATAAACTAGCACCACAGAGGATGAGTATTGTTCTTAAAGTTCTTTATCTGTCGTATACAAACATTAGCTAGACTATCAGCTGCAGCAGCTCTTGCCCTTAAATATAAACCAAAATAAAACTTATTTAATTAGTATAGACCACGCGTTTAAATTAATTTTTACATGTTACTAAAAGCATGAAAAAAGAAGCCTCCATTAAGTTTGAAAAACTAATGGATGACCTCTTATAAGAAAAAGTTACTCAAACTTGTAAGTTAATATTCCGACTACAAGTAAGATATATTAAGTAATTTAGAGAAGAATTACATCATTCCGCCCATTCAGTAGTTACTATGATAGAGCTTACTCGTATACCAAAAACGTTGATTTAACAGCATTTTGCAAAGAAAAAAATTCATACATTTATATATTATTTCATTTAATTATTTTCTACTGCTCTAGTTTTTTAGTATAAGCTTTTGCCAATTAATGCTTTTATCTCCTATGGTATTCTTTCTTAAAAATCCTGACTAGCTCTCTTCTATAAACCTTTTAAGGAGTTCATCACAATACCAATTCAAGTAATAAATTACACTCCTTAAAGAAATCTCCAAATCATTATGCCCTTTCGAGCTAGTTTCAAGTCCATGTGCAATTTTATTCCTTGTAGAAATTAGTTCATTTATAACACTAATGCTAGTTTGAAGCTCAGCATCTCTAACATCAATTTCCAATGCAAATGTGTCTTTTACTTGCTGGTGTTTAATATTAGTCATGTATCTATTTAGAATTTTTCTGTCAATCATCTCCCCGATATATTTTTGAATATTATTTTGCAGCGATAAAGCCTTCCCAAATGTTTTTCTAAAAATCTCTTTAATAGCTACATCATAAGTTGAATTCAATAGTAGTAATGCATATGTACTTGTAAGTCCATAAACTTCGGAATCTCTCTCAACTGGGGACATCCGTAGTAACCCTTCATAGTAATCAATAACTTTTAGAAAGGAGTCATATGTAACATCCTCCACTAAATCTTTTAAGAATGAAATATTCATTTTTAATGCTTCAATTTCTTCGGTAACATCATCTTGTTGTTCTGCAACCTCAAAAGTCTCTCCACTAACCTCGATCATATCAATGTTTTCTACTAACTTACTCACGACTGAAAACTCCTTCCATAGCTTTCAATCTATACTGAATATTTTCAAACCTATTTGTTTGAGAAGAAATTGCTTCCACGAATTTCTCATCTTTAAATAAATTTATATACTTAATTACATCGAGTTTTCCAGAATCCATGTTAATTTTATCTAATGTTAATAGTAAACTTTCAAAAAGAGGGATATTGAATTTTTTACCTTTTACAGAAACACTTAAATCTTCTATATTACTTATTGTTTCTGTTGGTCTTCTAAAAAGATGACCTACCGATATATCAATTTGCTCTTGCAACCAATTTAATTTAGTATCCAACTCATTAAAAATTCTCTCGGCAAATTCTTTATCCATTTTTTGTGCAGTAGACATAAACAGATTAATTTCTTTTTTATATGATATATCATTATGTAAATGTTCTTTATCAATTAACGATTTAATAGTAAAATACCGTGCAACAATCTCTTGATCATTTAATCTCTTGTCCTTATCAAACTCTTCAGTTTGATGAGGCAAAACCATTTTATAGGCCGCTATCCAAATTGGAGAAGTAACAAATTCATTTAATTGTTTTGTAAATTCCCCGAAATAGATTGCTCGACGAATTTCTTGACTGTTTAGTTGAATGCTACCAGTATTTATTCTCTCAAATAAGCTATATAATGCTATATTTTTGTCTTGATCATCAGATAAAATTTGAAAAACAGAAGCCCTAATGTTTGTACTTCTTAATCGCCTTTGAGAATCTTCATCTAGATCTCTAAAAAACTTTCCTCTCCACTTCGGATTAATGTCGTCTCGTCTTAATATCCTCAATTCATTATTAAGGAATTCAACAAGGGTATTTATTCTTTGTTGTCCATCAATAATCAACATTTTTCCTCTTTCTAAATCTGTAAAAAACATACCTGGAATTGGATAACCAAGTAAAATAGATTCAATAAATCTTGACTTTCTTCTAGGATCCCAAACAAGTTCCCTTTGAAAATCAGGAACTACTAGTTCTTTTTCCTCACTCAAAGTTTTTAATTCTCTTACTGAAAAATCAACACCACGTGTTACTACTTTAATTTCCTCAACATATTCTATTTTTTCGTTTTCATTTTCTACTTCAGGGTTTCCCAATTCATATAAATCTTCCATATAATCGCTCCTTATTAAAATATAGTACATCTAAAATCTACTTTAACATAATTTCCATTTATTTCTTAGTTCTAATATTAATTTTTACAAACTAAATTAAAACAGTTCGTAAAACTACACGTTTACGAACTATTACACAAAGGCTGAAAAACGACAAAAAGAACGTTCATAAACGTGTAAAAACACTTTACGAACGTTCTCTCATTCAAATGAACATTTACGAACAAAATTTGGACTCTGTTTTAAAGTATATTCTCCCCTGGCTCTGTGTTATCTTCTGCTAGGAGCTCAATTTTTTCTTGGGCATCATTCATCTTATCTTTCATATTTTTTGAAAGTATATCTAAAATTTCTTCCTCGGTTAGTTTTTCATAATCAAGGTTATTTCTTAAAAAATCTGCGCATACTTCTATAAATATATTCGCAATTTTTTCTGTGACTCTTCTATTAAAAGTACCGAAAATAAAACCAACAGCAGGAGCTAGAACAATATTCCCTTTACCAGCAGTTTTTCCAAGCAGTTTAATGACAAATGCGGTTATTTTTTTCCCCGCTTCCTCCCCACCTTTATTAACCGCTATTTTACCTGCAGCCTTACTTGCAAGCTTACCACCTTCAGATACTACAAAAGGGAGGACAATTGCTCGAAGTAATGGTTTTGCTTCTTTCGAAAAGTTAAAAAAGTTCTTAGTTACCGGAATACCCATTACAGTCATAATATCTTTGGCCATGTATAGATAGATAGCGCCTTTTCCTAGCATATCCAAGCCTATAGGCAAACTATCTGCAACATGAGCCAGATTTTTATATTTTGTTAGTCGTTCTTGTATTAACTTTTTTGCTGAATCAATCTTCTCTTCAATTTGTATCTTTTGAGCAGCGGTAAATGCTCTTTTAGTTGCTTCAGGAAGTAGTTTTATTGTTTCCTCAACCAGTTCTTCAAGACCATGAACAGGAATCTTCAAATTCCCAACAAATACCCTTTCTTGTGCTAAAACCCGGCAAACTTTTAAGTCAGGAAATTCTTTTTCAACTTCAATTTGAAATTTACTATCCGAATCAAGTGTTTGTGTTAACACAATAACAACATTCATATATTCCGAAAACTCTTTTATCCATTCTATTTCAACATCTTCAATTCTTCTACTTTCATTCGAGATGCAGTACCACATTACATGCATATGTTCTTCGATACTTGAAGAAGCAGCACGCTTTTCTATCTCACTTACAATACTCTTATGCGAGACTTTTCTTTCTTCAGGATCTAATTCTATACCTTTAGTATCAAAAAGATTTACACTTACCTCTGGAATATTATATTCTATTAAAGCTTGTGAAACTGGTTTTCCTTCTCCTGCTTCTGCTAATGGATGACCAAAAATTGCGTTTATAAGCGTGCTCTTTCCTACCCCAGTCTTCCCCGAAAGAACTATATTTGGCTTAAGGAAACTTTTGTTAAATTCTTCATTTAATTTTTTTACTTCTTCTTCAAACCTAGCAAATAATATTTCTCCCATATCCTCTGGTTCTTTTTCTGCTACCATAATATGCTCACCCTTTTCTACGTTATTAAACTTTAGTTAGAAATCTACTATCAATCTCATTCTATCAGAAATTTCTTAATATTACAGGCATTAGGGAGAATCATAATAAAGTAGTGGCAGAGGTGGATGTAAGTTCGAGTTTTTATTTTGCATAGTAAAACATAACAAAAGCTATCTTTCTTTTTATTTAAAGATAAATATTGGACGTGATGGATATTGATAATTAAAATTTTTTATGCGGCTTTTAGAAATTCAATTGGAATTAGGCTCAATTAAACCAATTATACTTTTCATTTTAAAAGCACTTACTACAGGTGTAGTTAAAGAAAGTGGCACTTCCTACTAAGTCACAACCTATCCAATTTACTGTTTTTCCAAATAACGATAAATAGTGGTGCTAGAGTCATTCCACTTTTCTGCCACGTATTTGATTGCGGTACCACATTTAATCAAAGAACACATCATTTAAATATCATTCGGTCCAAACTGTCCCATTAAGTGGGAATTTGCTCTTATTTTAAGTGTTATTTTGCACAATCATATTTAAAAATTCATCTCACCGCTTGGATAAATACTGTTATTGTTTAGAAAAAGGGTACTATGAAGTGCAATATAGCTATTCAAATAGGTGCAATTTAACGATTAAAGTGACACGTGTAGATTGTGGAATCCTAATCTCCTGCGTAACAAAACTCGTCCTTTTCTGAACACGCCCCAATCCAAATGGATAAGGGCTTTTTTTGTATTTATGACCTAACAAAACCCTGTACATTATTCTATATTATATGTTCAGTAATACATCCAATTTTATCTTATGTTACAACTAGAGCATTGAGAAAATGAGAAAAGAATGATTTTAGTGTTAATTGGCTATGCGCGTGAAGGAGATACGATTGTTGTTTGGCGATTGGATCGATTGGGACGTAATATGCAGGATTTGATTCAGATTGTAAACACACTGAATGAGCGTGGTGTGGCTTTCCATAGCTTGCAGGAAAACTTAACAATGGATAAAAGCAATGCGACGGGACAACTGATGTTTCACCTATTCGCAGCGTTCGCTGAATTTGAGCGTAATTTAATCGAAGAACGATCTGCAGCTGGTCGAACTGCTGCAAGAGCACGTGCTCGACTTGGCGGTCGACCTGAAAAGTTTGGAGAAAAAGATATTGAAATGATGAAAGATCTTATTAATGGAGGTACACCAATCAAAGATGTGGCGGAAAGATGGGGTGTTTCCCGAACCACCATTTATCGTTATTTGGAGCGTAAGTGATTTGATTATTTAAAAACAAGAGTGAATTCGAAAACGGAAAACAATACAGGAAATTGGTGTGAAAAAGACCACTTTTTATATATTGGTAAAAGAGCAAGAAAAATCATTGTAGCTTTACCTATATATAGAAGAAACTCATTCACATATTTGATATCCAACTAAAATTAAATTAATCAAAGAGTATCGCTCAAAGCGGTGCTCTTCGATGATTTCATATTTAATTTCATCCATGATAATGCTCTTCTTTAAAACCTATTGCCATAAATCATATCATCCTATTTAAAGAATGCAAAATACATTTCCCTTAATATAATTGTATACTAAATCCTATAAATAGTTACATAAGTTCACTTTAATACAAATAGACCGGAGTTGTTTATAAAACCACCCTTTTAAGAACTGTTTTAAATTGCTCATAATTTATTCGTTACTATGGTTCGTTAAACTACTAAATGATATTATGAATGTTCACGTTTCGTAAAAAATTAATTCAAAGTAAGCCATTTACCCTTGCTACAGGAGTCCCATTTTCATCGAAACAAGAAATATCTGTGCCAACGAATGCTTCCAAAATAAGATTCTTAACGAATAAATAATTATCAAACACCGTCATCCAAATTGAAAAATGACCTGAAGCTATAGCTGTCCTAGAAATACAATTTGCCACTGTTGAATGATGACCACTCGCTTCGTAATCAACCAAGGAATCCATAGCTAAACCCCAAACACTATTTCTAGAAATCCATCGTGTATCTTTGACCGTTGGCTTAGCACTATCATTGTAAGGTTCTCTATTTAATCCTAAGAGTTTAATAGTATCTGTAACAGTTTTATAAAGAATTGGTTCTGCTATATTAACAGAATGAGCTTCAATAGGCACTCCATATTGATATTCGAAAGCCCTAAAAGTATTATCTTTGTCAGGCCATACATAACCAGATCTTGTACTATTATTAGCATTTTTAACAGTATTACAATATTTGCAGGAAAGAAGAAAATTACTCCAGTTTAATTTCCCACCGCCCTTGTGAATAGGAACAATATGTTCTACTTCAATTACATTTTTAACAGGCATTTCACAATACGAACAGTACCAGCCTAAAATATCAGCTAAGTCGTCCCTAGCATCTTTATAATCAGTATAGGTTTTGTTATTGTTAACTCTATTCACGGGACGCATTATCTGAATCCTCTCTTTCTTTTTCCAGCTCTGCAGTAACTCTTTTTTGCTGTAAAAATGCATAATATGCAACGTTATCTATATAGGGTAAACTTAACACATCTAATTTTTCTTTTAATATTTTTATTTGTGATGAGGTGGCATTAGTATCCTTCATGATCTTGAGTGTTTCAAAATATTCTTTGGCAGCATTATACATAGCTGTCTTTCTTCTGCTTCGTTGAGGCATTTCTATTCCCATAATGTTTTCAATAACATCTTCAATGCTTTCGTCTGCATATTCTAATTGAATATATTCTTGTTCAGTTGAAACAAACCCTCCATTTAATACTTGCCCATTATTCTTTAGAATTCTTAATTCGCCTTCTTCAATTGACTGAATTATAAATGGTGAGTGAGTAGAAGCAATAAACTGTATTTTGGGGAATGTTCGCTTTAAATCATCTACTATACGTCTTTGCCATTTAGGGTGTAGATGTAAATCTAACTCGTCTATGATAATTATTCCAGGTGTCTCTAATACTGCATTTTCCTCTAAATGCGGGTTTAAACTGGCCATTCTAAATGCAATATCTGCAACCATACCAATAGTATTTCTATAACCATCACTTAATAACCTGAATGGTAATACCTCTCCATTAGAGAAAGTAAATTGGAGTTCTTTGTTTTTCATACTATAATCTAATTGCCAATTTTCATTAGGTTGGCCTGAAATTTCTAAGTCTACTAAACAAGTCTGAATTGCTTTTTGAACGGCTTTCATTTCTCCCGATTCAATTCCATCCTCAATTAGTACCCATTTTTTGTCTATAAACCATTGTGTTAGAAGCTTTACATTAAAATCAGGATTAAGACTGTCTAAATATGCATGTGTTCTTGATGTGAGTTTAGCAACATCCGTGCGTTTAATTCGAGTATCATTATTCCAAAGTCGTTGTGTTCCGTAATAACAAATAATAGGTAAATTAATATCTTCCCCATTCATCACCTTCGATTGAAGTTTTTTTGCGAAATTTATTAAAGAAGATGCTTCTTTTCTTGTAGTTTTCCCTTTAAGACTGTTTAATTTGCGATGCCAATTAATATCATCAGTTTTTTCTCTAGTATTCCCAATACAAGATATCTCGACAGGAAATTGTGGTTCTGCATTAGCGCTAGAACCTTTTAAATATTTTTTCAAGTGAATGTCATCATGACTAATGTTTCTAGAAGGTATTAAATGGAACCCTTGAAAATAAGCGCTAAGCCCTATTGAAATACCCTCGAGTGCAGCAGTTTTTCCACTACCATTCTCACCGACTAAAAGAGTAAATGCAGTAGGAGAAAACGTAAGGAAAAATTCTTCATAACCTCTAAAGTTTTTTAAGTTTATCTGTTTTATTATCATTTCTTAACTCCTCAAAAATTTATTTATTAATCTTAATATGAATCAATTCTTCCTGTTCTAACAATTGACTTATACTTTGTATAATGAATATGATTTTTCTACATACCATTTGATTAAATATAGGATATTAATTTTACTATTGATTACCAAGAAAATTGAATTATAGTTTATAAGATCAGACAGTACCTTTTTTCAACCAAATGCAAAAAAAAATATTAATTGAGTTATGTCTTAGAAGTATGTTTTATTACTTTACAAACCATACTCCGCCCAATATTAAATTCGCTCGCTATATCAGCTGCACTCTCTCTTTTATTCATCAATTGCCGGTCGAACAATACGTCTATGTTTACAAGCTGCCACATGACCTGCTTTCGTACGACGCCGAATATTATCACGCTCATATTCCGCAAAAACAACGAATGCCAAACATTGGTAGGCCTGTGGGAATTGTAGTATTGTAACTATGATGAATGCTAACAAATTCAATACTTTTTCTTTTAAATTCTCCGTCAATCCAATCTCCACTTTCCGCTACATTTAAGGCCTCCTATAAAAATTGGAATATTAACGTAGTATTTCTGGAATGGTCCTGATCATGGAGTGAATTTTTTAAGTTCTTCTAATAATTGTTCCTCCAGAATTATACTCTCTTTTTCTTGCATTTAAAAATCTCTTTTTGAATTGCAGCAAAATTAGCCAGGCTAAGCCAAACCTTGCTAATTTTATTAAATATCATATTACTTTTAGTTAGATGTCTTTACTATTGAGGTAAATTTACTATCAAGCCTTTAAACAATGATGTAGTTAGTTTCATTTCAACAAATTCATCGCCATTTATTAAATAGACATACGTTTTGTCGATAATACTGTTCAAATCCTCGATATGTGCTTCACTTAACATGAAATCAGGTTTATTTGTAAGAACAATAAATCTCTCTTCGCCATTAAATCGTTCACTATAAAAATCGACTAAACCAAGGTTATCATACATTTTTACAAGTTTTCGCCCGTTTGTTTTTTCAGATGCTGCAACCATCTCATAGTAGTCTGATGCCATCACACGATATGAGCCACCGTTTGGAATGAGTTCAAATTGAGCAATTTTTTTAGGTGGTTGTAGTGTGATTGTACGTTGTTTGTTGATTGTATCAAGACGTTTTTTCTTTTGTTCTTCGATATCGATCAGTTGTGCATTCATCTGATTGATCAAGGCAGAGTTTTTATTATCTTCATTTTCTGTTTGATATTGTATTAATTTTTCGTATACTTCGTTGTATTGCATATTGAATGTATCAACTAAATAATCATGCATTCGATTTAAATGATTAGTACGTTTTTGTTCTATATGACTTTTTTCAGTAATCGTTAGTTTTAACATATGACTTTGTGAGGCAGCCTGTTCTGTTAATGGAAGTTCCGTTATACCTTCTGAAAAGTGCCCCATTGAAAGCCAATAGGGATTCAATTCAATCAGTGAATGGTCGGCACGTTTTGCGATAAAAATTAGTTTGTTTATAAGCTCCTTACCGATACCATCTTTTAAAACGACACGGTACATATCAACTTCTAAATGTACTGGTACATCGTAAGTAAATAAATAGCGTTTAAATGCAAATTGGTCACTTGTTCTTGCCAAAAGTATTTTCGATAAATGATAGATTGGGTGTGTTTTTGTAACATATTGGACATCCGAATTACTATGTTCAATGAATCCAGTAAAGCGATAGGAGTCATCAAGCTTTGTCATTTTTGAAAATTGATCACGAATGAGTTTGGGGAAGCGATCTATTCGTTTCACTTTCCCTTCATGACTATCAAACACTTTGACTTTCGATTCTTTTAAAGCATAATCAATAAGCTCTACGTACACGCGGTTTGGAATTTTATTTATTTCTACATCATATTGTGATTTTTTCATTGCTTGTATATCGATTGCTTCTGCATCAAATTGCATTCTTTCCATTGTTTGCAATAGCAATCTATGTTCTTCACTTAAGCTCTTATCCATTTTTGCAACTACATCATCTAAGTTTTCGCGAGATAATATGGCATCTTTCATTAAATCAGATAAATTAATATCGTCTTCTAGCAATTCCCCCATGAAGTTGTATACTAAATCATTCCCTAAATCCTCTTTCATCATTTCTAACTTCGCGAGTAATCTTGCCATAACATAACCTTCACGAGTATTTTGAGCAACAAGATTGAAAATAAATACTTCATTTTTTTGTCCGATTCGATGAATTCGTCCCATTCGCTGTTCCAATTTATTGGGATTCCATGGAATATCGTAGTTAATCATTTGATTACAGAATTGCAAGTTAATTGATTCTCCACCTGCATCTGTTGCAAGCATGACTTGAGCAGTTTCACGGAATAACTCCACCTGTTTTCTACGTTCATCCATTGATAAGCTACCCATAATTTTAGCTATTTTAGAGACTCTATCTGATAGCCGTACTTCTAAGTGTTTGAGTGTATCCACGGACTCTGTGAAAATTAAAATTTTCTCTCCCGTATAAATTAGGCCATCGACACCGAATAGCATTTCTTCGAGCTCTAGATACTTTCTCTCTGAACCAAATTTTCTTAAAGAAGTTGTTTTAATTAGTAGCTTCTTTAACTCAGCAATTTCTTCTTGTAGAGCATCTATGTCTATTATATCTACTGCAAGTTCTAACTTTTTCTCTAGCATATCTTGTGTATCTGTAATTTCTTCTTCCAAACCATTATTATATAATTTTTCTAGCTGTTGCGAAAATTTCTTTCGTTCAGTTTCTGAATTATCTAAAATGGCTAATAACTTCTTATAACGACGGTAAAGTGAGCGATGTATTGCTTCAATAGAGGAACTCAGACGGCGTTGCAAAAGCATCATTGCAAATGCTGTGCTATTATTTCCGGAACTCATTGCACGATTAAAATGTGTTTTCACGTACTCTGTTACAGCATCATATAAATCTAGTTCAGGCTCAGTAAGCTCATATTGAATTGTTTTCGTGGTTCTTCTCGGAAAAATCGGTGTGCTGTCGAAATTCACCATAGATTCCTTTAATCGACGAATCACGAATGGATTACTTTTATCACGCAAGCTTTCACTTGCAGATACATGATTAAATAAATCTGGTTCAATCAATTTCATTAATAAACGATAGTTTTCAGCGTCACCTTTATGTGGTGTAGCTGTTAACAGTAAGCAATGCTCTGTCTTCGCTAATAGCTTTTCTCCTAAACGATATAGCCTTGTTTTAGACGTTTTCTTTTTGATCTTTCCATAAGAATATGCAGCCATTTTATGTGCTTCATCGACAATGACCAAGTCAAACTGTGCCTCTAAAATTAATTCTTTAATTTCATCACGTGTAGACCAATAAATGGAGGCCAGACAGAAGTCATTTTCAATGAATGGATTTTTGCTTCCGTACTCATTTAACACAGCCCGATTAATGATTTTAAAGTCCTCTTGAAATTTTTGATCCATTTCTTCTTGCCATTGGCGTAAAACTAATGGCGGCACCAAGACTAAAATTCGTTTAATACTTTCACGTGCTTTTAGTTCTTTAATAAGCATACCTGCCATAATTGTTTTACCAGCACCTGGATCATCAGCTAGTAAAAATCGTACGTTTGACGTCTGAAGCATTCGACTATAGACTGCTTCAATTTGATGTGGCAACGGAATGACTTGTTGGTTCCCTAATGCACGTGTTTTAGAATACTTGTCCTCGATTTCTAGTGTTAAATGAATTAATCGTTGCTGAATGTCTTGCCCGGTAAATGCCATTTTCGTTTCAGTCGATGTACTAAGAATTGTAATTTGATCTAAATCATTTTTGGCTAATAATTGTTCATGGTACCGATTTGTTTGGCGCCCAATTCCTTCGAGTAAATAATATTCTTCCCCAAACGCTTCTATTCGTTTTATTTCTATGACTTCAGGAAAAAATGGTCCACTTATAATATCTCCTATATTCATGACTAGTTACCTCCATAAAAAATCCCCTATTCAACTGAATAAGGGATTTTAGGGTTTCTTTCAATAATCGTATCTCGTATACTTTTAATAATAGTAAAGCGCTTTTCATTTAAATCCCCTGTAGCTATATGGTAATCGAATGGATAATAAATAGCACTATTATTTACCATCTCCAGAGTGACACTATTTGTATCTAAATGGTCCATTAAAACTTCAACCATCAGCTGTTTAAGTTCTGGTGCATGAATTCCTATACGTTTTTCAGGCATTCGATAAACACCAGGAGAAGTCATTTTAACTAAGTTCCAGTTTTTTATTGTAGAAAATACAGCACCTGTCGCTACTTCCACACGTCGACGATCTCCATATAAATTTTTCATCTCAGCTAGCACAACACGACTTCGAACTTCATCAGCCATCCGTAAATGCTTTCCTAAATAATTAACTTGCTCTTTAAAAAAAGGATACGCTAAGCAAGTCATGCACCAATGTAATAAATACTTTTCATTTTTCGTCAGTGTTGAGTATAAATGATGCGCATAGTCACGAATAAGTTGATGATTTTCTTCAACAGACCACCATATCTTCATGACGATGGCATGTGCGCAGCGTCTTGAAGCATTACCTTTAATATCACTCATCAAATATTCATCAAGTAAGCCATGCATGTTTTTAATAGAGACTTCATTTAATTTCTGTGATGCAAAATCAAGCTGATGTAGCAGAATTTTTTGATCAAAGCCGACTGCTTTCATAATTGTGTACCTACTTTCGAACGACTAATTTTTACTAATGGGACAATTATTTCTTCTATATGAACGCCACCATGAGTTACAATTTTATCATTTTTCGGCACAAAAGCACGATTGTTTTTCGCTAATAGCACATGATAACCATTAGGAAGACTACTATCGTCCCAAGGAATTGTTTCTTCATTTTCACTTGCAGTCTGATTACGAATATTTAATGAACTGTATATCCTTGCTCGCTCACCTTTAGAATCAACTGTCACACCTTCTTGAATTCTCCCCATTCCATAGCATTCTACATTGCCATGATCTGAAGTTAAATACACTTCAAAGCCCTCTTCTTCCAAATCAGATAGCAGCTTGTGTAAATAATTCGTGTTAAGCCATGTAGTAAGCTCTGAAAACACCGTTTGGCTGCCTTGTACAGCACCGTGCATAAACTGATCAATTACATCTATTACAGCACCGTAAACACGAATCAAAGGGGAGTGTCGATAAGTAAGCGATTCTTTGTTATAGGGTTTTAACCCTAATGATTTTTCATAAGCTACGTTTCGTTCAGACAATCCTTCATTCTTCCAAAACGATGACCATAACACTTTTTCTTTTCGGGTTGTACCAATGGTATCAGCAAAAAGATGTGGTTCCAAACCTGAAAAAATAGCTTGCCGAGAAACCGATGTTACACTGGGCACCCATGCAAAAACAGCATCTTCTTCAAATAACCATGACTGTTTCAATAGTGTTTTTTTAATAATATTCCACTGTGTAAAACTCATACCATCTAGTACAATTAGTGCCAGTTTCTTATCCGTTTTTTTTGCTAAATAATGCGGAATTTGATGTACTATCTTCGGCTTAGGTACAACTGGTAACGTACGCAACTGTTGATATTTAGAAAGCATCCAATCTTCAAATGCTTCATTGGCCATAGAAATTTGTGATTTAAAGTCATTATCCAATAAACCCTTTTCTAGCAATTCACTTTGAATAAACCCCAGTTCACTCGCAAACTTTGCCCAGTCAATTCTGTCAAAAGAAGAGTAGTCTTGCTGGAATAAGTCATTTTTATTAACATCGAAATGCTCATTTTTTACTTCTTTCACTACAATCCCTGGTTCCATCCATTTTTCAAAATTTACTGTTGATGGGACTTCAATTGGTAGAATAAAATCCCTCATATATCTGCGAATAAACGGATCATCAAAGTAAATATTACCATAATAGTCCTTCTTCTCAGCCACTTGCTCATTTGAATAGTTTAAATAACCTTCTATATAGTTTTTCCATTGTTTATTTAGATAATTATATAACTTCTCTTCAGAAGCGAAACATTCAAAAATATATGATGATACAAGAACACGTCTTTTTATCAAATTTTGCTGTAAGTGTTCGATTAGTATGTTGGGCAATGCTACTTTAAAGCGTTCAAAATAAAGTAAAGCAGCTTTTACTGTACTAACTTCATCTATAAGTATGCCAGCATCCAGTTTACATACATCACGTAAAATGAAGTCTGCCGTATCATTTATAGAAAGACGTGTTAAACAATGTGTATGCACTTCGAATAAATCTTGAAACATTTCAAGAGGACATTGCGCTACAATCGAACGATCAAAGTTTGGGAAGAGTGTTTCGAATGATAAGGTTGAGCGATTTGCATTTATATACACATCATAAGGAACATGATTGAACTGGTGGTCTAGAATCACAATTACTAAAGTAGCTCGATGCTCTTTTTCAATGTGCCGGAAAGTTGTTTCATATTCATATCGAAATGCAACTGGGTCATCATAAAAATGAAGAGTACAATTTTGTATTCTCAGCATTTCTTGTACGGTTTTTTCACGTAACAATTCATGTTCATCAGTTACGATATAAAGTGATCCTTTACTTGTAAAATGATTAATAATTCTTTCCTGCCAGTTCAACCAAATCACCTACTTCCTTCTACATATCTAAGCGCACCTGAGCATTATCATAATACATTAACAATTTGTCGTCTTCTTGAATTACAGTTTCTGGTAGACGATCGCCAACAGTCACAATCTTTTCGTAATTTTTCTCGCCCCATGACTTTTTGAAGCCAGCACGAACGGCTTCTGTACGGAACTGACGCAATTTCTTTTTATGAGTACTAAGCTCTTCTACATAGTGTTCAAACTCACGCAATAGTGCTTTTTCACGTAGTTTCTCTAAGTCAGCTTGTTTATTTGGATCTGGAACATACCAGCGATTTATGCCTTTATCTCTTAATTTATCATTGTTATTTTCTAAACCTCTATAATCATGATAATTACGACGTAAATACCCTGCAATTTGATCTGGTACAGACTCATCACCTTCAAAACGCAAGAAGTTTTGCGCGAGTAAATCATCTAATTCCGGTAATTGTTCGTGCTTCGCAATATGTTGGATTTCTTTCATAAATTGCGGATGCAAATCTTGGCGTGTTTGTGGTTTTCGCATTAATTGCTGACGGATCCACTCAATCGCACTATTCTCATCTGACACGAATAAACTCATTTGCGAAAACTCTTTTACAAGCGTACGTTTCTTATCGTACTCTGCTACTTGAGATTCTAAAAATGCCATACCATCACGCATCGGAAAGCGCTGCGCTACACCTTGTTGAAACTCTGCCGATGAAATAGGTACTGGTAAACCATTTTGCACATGATACGCAACCATACGGTCAAATAAAATACGTGGTGTTCTTTCAGCTATTAAACCTGATTCACCCTTACTTCCAATAAACACTGGTAATTTTTCTAAATGCTGTTGCACAAAAACCCATGCGGATTCTACACTATTGACATTTTCATGCATCTTTTTTATATTTTCCTCTGATGGCTTATAGGCTGAAATTACAAGGTCTTGTTTAACTGCAGTTGTAGAAGTTACCGCATTGAAACTTCCTTGTTTTTTATCCAATGCTGCCACATTAGCTATGACAAATCCAGCTCTTTCCATAGCAGCTTGAATTACATTCCAAACGCTAGCTTGTGAATTACTAAACTCAACAGTAATCCATTTTTGTGGTTTTAATACTCTGTAATATACTTTAAAACATTTCTCCATGAGAGTTTGATACTCAGGTAATTTTTTTCTTTGGGTTTTATTCATAATTGCTTCTTCATCTGTATTTGTTTCTACTTTCAGCCACGACTCAATTGGATTATTCAACTCTGAATACATTAAATTAGCTCCGAATGGTGGATCAGTAAAAATATAATCTATAGAATTATCATCAATTTGCGACATATTTCCTGTTGATTGATTGGACACTAAAACTCTATTTTCACGCTCATAGCTAATCGATTTCTCAATTCTGTTTGAATAGGTAAATAAAGGGTTAACCTCAATGTTTAATGAAGGGAAAAATAGGGTTCCAGATAAACTTGTACCTACCCATCCCCCCCCTCCATGGAAATAGTTTTTAGCTAAAAATCTTGCCTGTTTTGAACTTCTAGTCAGCATTCCCGTTAAAATAAATTTCAGCTGATTTGAATAAGATTTATTAAATAAAGATGATAGTACAGATAAATTTCTCTTGGTATAGTAAAGATGTGTATGAGTTAACCCTATACGTAGAGCCTCTATTGATTTATCTCCTAAGTTAATCTCTTTACTTGGAATCCAATCATTTATAGGTATTTGATCTATTTTATTAATAAGAGAGAAATCGCCTTCAGCAGCTTCCTTTGTATATCTTTTATTATTAACTTCATATCTTATTAAAACAGGTACTTTTTTCACCATTTCAATTGGCTTTTTTAATATAGAATCAAAATATGATACCCATGCTCTATCTAGTTTTCTTTTTGTTACTTCTACAGCACAATGTGGGCATTTGAAACTATCATTGATTTCTCCTTTTACAGTATCTACAGCAGCTTTCCAAAAAACTATTTCATTTTGACAATTTGAACAAATAAACACATCACTAAATACAGTGTATAGAATTTGTCCTTTCAGAGCATTGCCATCTACATCATATTGAGTTTGTCCGTCTATAATATGATCAGTGCTGTATTTCCAAGCATGTTCATTTTCCACATCTTTCAAAATCTTTCTAGCCTCTTCTTTGAAACTCTCACTATCTATTTGAGGATAATTATAATTGTAGGTGATGAATGCTCCAGCTGGAGAAAGATCATTTAAGATAATATTTCTAAATCCTGCTTGAGAGATTACTTCATCCTCATAAATTATTTCATTTTTTTCATTTATTTGATATCCTAATTCTTTTATTTCTGCTAAGTTGCTACACATCTGTCCAGCTACCCCAGTCATACCTGTACCTGAAAATCCATCCAATACAATGTCTCCAGGCGAAGTATAATGTAATATATATCTCATAATAGCTTTATGAGGAACTTTGGTATGATAGCTATGTGCATTATATATAGGGTTTTGTTTACCTTCGCTAACATCCGCAGCTAATGGTTCTCGATGATATTCTTCATTCAAATCTCGACCGTATTTTGTAACCTTTTCTTGTTCCCATGTTTCAATGAAGTCATTAATCCATGGATTCGGGCAAGCAGTATAATATGGAGGATCAGAAAGAGTGATAATATCTTCGTCTTCACCAATAGGGAAGCCTTCGATTAGCTTTAACTCAGGTAATTTTTTACGTAGTTCTTCACGGAAATATTCTCTTCTAGTTTCTTCATTTTCAAAAGTCATGCCTAGGCAGACAACTGGTGAATTGTCCGCTACAGTCTCTTCATTTAGTAAAGAGAGCTGTTTTGAGTTGCTTGTCATTTGGTATCACTCCTTTTATTTTTTCAGCATAATGCGTACTCGGTTTGACTGTGCGTTGCCAACTGTTTTATGAATCATTTCTTCAAAGCGTTTACGTAGTTCTTCCACTGTTAATGGACTACCATTTGCCATCATCTCTTCAATATCCTTTAATGATACTTCCACTTTATCGATACCTTTTAGTAAATCATTAATCGCTTGGATTAGGCGTATATCGACTGGTAACGTAAAAGCCTTGTTAGTGATAAGATCTTTAATAAGCATTTGTTGCTCGGGTTTTAACAGCCCGATATTTTCCTTAACTGTTTCATCATTGAAGTTTGTTAATAATGTTTCAGTCCAGTTTTTAAATATACTTGGTAGCTCCTGTTCAAGCTTTTTCAGCATTGCTTTTTCATTTGTTATCACTTCTGTTGGACGAAACTTACACTCCGAGCAAATAGGTCCATGTTGTAAATTTTCTTCTGAAACTTGATAGCATGTTTTTAGACTTGTCAGTGCTTTCTCCCAGTTGATAATTTGTTCTTTTGGCAATATGGAAATGTGTGATGCTAATTCTTTTAAAGCTTTTAATTTTGAATCTGTAAGTAATGTATTTTTCAGTATATTTTCAGTAGCATTGAGTCGTGATTTATCATGGGCTTCTATATAAAGTCTTATATACTCCTGTTTTAATACATCAAGTGTAGCTAATTCTTTTGTTGTATCTTGGTGATGCTTTAAGGAGTCTTGTAATTCATATAGCGCTTCATCAACATGTTGTGACCATTCAGAATCTCTATCCATATTTAGTTGCGCGATTTGGAGATAACTTACGCGTTGCTGGATTTCCTTAATTTGTTGTTCCAGTTTAGCGAAAGAAACTAATTTATCCATAGCCATTTTTTGCTTTTCAATTGTTGCTATATCATATTTCAAGTTGCGCATTTTTGCTGGTGTGTTGTAACGTTTTAAGCCTTCACAAAATTCTTTGAACGCTTCTAGTACTGAGACATTTTCTTGTATTTCTACAGAGTTTAATAATTGTCCGTCCCATGTTGGAAAGCCTTTTTTCACAACTTGAATGATACTTAAGGATTCATTTATTGCATCATTGGCTTTAATAGTAACTGAAACAATAACTTTTGATAGCATTTCTTCTTCATAGTTCGGGATAGAAATACCAAATAAATCAGATATCGCATTTAATTCTTCAATAGGTAGGCCACTAGGTTTTTTCACATGACTAAATTGCGTTAGCTTCGATAATGATAATTGAATAAACTCATTTAAATTTAATGCATTGTAAGTATTATTTTCAACAGTTACTTCAATTGCACCCGTACTTACCATTGCAGCTAATAATACAACAAGTAACTCAGGTTCTAAACGGAATTGTTTTGTGTACTGTAAGTCTTCTACCCCACGAATAAATACAGTTTCAATTAATTCACTATGGTTTATTACTTGCCCATGTCCTTTAGAATATATTAAGTCGATAATCCATTTAGCATAACCAGATTGTTTTGTTGATATTTTGTTCATAGAATCAAATAAAATTAGGCCATTTAAAATGGCAGCTCCTTGCTTCGTCTCTTTTCCAACTAAGTACTGCAATGCATCTCTTACATATGTTTCAAGGTTACCTCTTGATAAGTAGGACCCCTGAATCTGGACGAATTTAGGGTAGTCTTCATACTTTTGTTCAAACCAATCTGTCAAGATCCCTTCAGAAACGGTGTTAATAATTTCTTGTATTGTTGCATTTGGTGGAAGGAACATACCGAACTCAAGTACAGTCCCTTTTTTCCCTTTATACGTTATTTCGAAAGCATGTACAAAGTTTTCATTTAACCATTTATTTAGCTCTTTATAATAGCTTTCGATTTTTCGTGTATATAAGTTTTTAGTTGCTGAAGTTGCATCAATCTTCAAATCATGTGCAGCAGTGTAAAGTTTTAATAGCTGGTTGAATCGATCATCTGTATGTTTAAATTCGAAGAATATTTCGTCAGCCTTTTGTTCATCTTTAAATATTGTTTTCATAAATGGTCTCAACATATAAATGTAAAAGTCCCGCTCTGGTTGCGCTGTTGAACGTTCATTTGGTGCACCAAAGAATAAGTATCCTAGACGTTTTACACGGTGCGAATCCCATGGTAGGTCATGTCTCCAAATTTTATATCCATTTACATAAGTATTATCATCTAATGTAATTGCTTGTTTTAATAAGTCATAGTAATAATAATCCAATTTATCGTCTTCAATTGTTTCAGCTTTTTGTTGAATTAGACTATCTATATCAATATCTTTTTTTAAGTCTAAGTAATATTGACCGTTAGATTCATTTGTTGATAAGTACTGATAACTTACTGTTTTTTGAATTTCTTTTAATGCGACTTCTACGCTTGTTTTTAAGAAATCAGCTGGATCATCATCTTCTAATAAGAAATCCATTCCTACTGTCGGATGCAAGAATAAATCATCCCTTAGTTCCTGAGCTGTTAAACCTACTTTGTCGTAAATATCAGAAGTAGACAGACGATTTAAAGAAAGTGCATTTACAATGCGTATCGCCATTGGTTTATACATTTTCTTTTCAAGAACATTTTGAACCCTATCTTTTAACAGTTTAGATTTATCCAATACTTCCTTTACATCAGGATTACTTTTATAGGAAGAATCTTCTTCAATAAATCGCCAGTAGCTGTCGTAAGAAACAAGACCTGGTGAACCTTCTGGAACATCCGTATTAATAATTGCTCCCATTTCTAAACTAATCGTTTTTAAAGCCACTCGTTTTTCAATACCGTTTACTTTTTCAAATGCACTTAGATAACTTGGATGGACTGGGAATAAGTTGACGAATGTTTCCATGTCTTCATTTAAGCGATTATAAAGCGTTGTGAATTTAGATAAGTGTTCACGAATAAGTGATTTTTGCTCTACAGTTTTTTTTAATAAACGCTGTGCAACGACATGAGCGATATCTTCACGTATAATGCGAACTTGTTCAAATCGTTCTTTCACACGTCGAAGAGGTTCTGCAACGTAGTTAAAACGAGGATTATCAAATAACATTTCTTGAATACCTGCTATAAAACGGAAACGTGTTTTACTACAAATTTCTCCCACTTCACGTAAGAAGCCTAGATCCAGAGTAAGTTCCTGTTCTTTTCGCCCACGAAGATAATCAAGTAACTCATCCACCACCACGAGCAAGCCATATTCAGGATATTTTTCATTGAATAACCCCATCATTTCTTCTAAAGCATCCTTATTGTTCGTAATTTTATCAAATGCAGGGAATGAAAAGTCAATTCCTAAGTTGTCTAGGCCATCTTCAATGGCATTACATAAAATATCACGTAGTGAAGTACCAACACTTCCGATTTCTAAACGAATTACTTTAAATTTCCCTTCGATCTCTTTTGATTTTTCTTTCACAGCTTGATTCAAAATATGGTCACTTGCACCTTCACGTTCAGCAATTGTTGAAATAACACTCATTAAATGTGATTTACCCGTTCCGTAGTTTCCGACAATCATTAACCCCTTATTGTCAGCGGAATAGTTAAACTGTAGTTGGGTAATAATTAGTTCATTTAATTGCTCTGCCATTCGGTCAGAAATTACATATGTATCTAACAAATGGAAAGCACGTGCTTTATCATTTGCATCTTTTAATTGGATAACTGATTCGATTGGTTCGAATTGTAATAGGTCTTTATACTGCAAAATAATCGCTCCTTTTATTTGATGATAATTGCATCTTTTGTGGAGTACTTGATGTACTCTGGATGGCCAGGTTCAGCGTAAATAAAATAGTTATCTTTAATGGTACTTCGCCAAGTAATAATTAATGTTTTATTTTTACTTAAATTGGTAAAAAGATCAAATGGATTAACCCTTAAGGATGGGTCAAATAACATTTCATAGTAATCTATACAGACAATTTCAGACTCTGTAGCACTAATAAATTCATATAAAAGTTCTGCTATTTTATAAGGTCTTCTATTCTGAGGTACTTCTTTAATTTTTTCGGATAATAGTAAATTCACATTCATTAAAGGATAATGATTAGCCTGACTGAAATGTTCTACGCTATTACCTCGTTCATATTCACATACATAAATTTGTTTATAATAAAGTTGAGAAATATTCTGCAGTCTAATGCTAAGGTTGTTTAATACAGACATATTCAATTTAGTAAGACCTCCAAGTAAATGTTCTTGGTGATGATGAACAATTATATTTTCAGATGATTTCCCAGGGCTTCTTCCACTATCTCCAACATCGTCTTGTCCTGTTCAGCAGCAGCTGTTTTCAGACGTTTATGCAACTCTATAGGCAACACAAAGGTTGCTTTTTTTGTTGCTCTTTTTTCAGAAACTTTAGTTTCAGTTATTTGCGAGCCTTCTTCAACTTTATGAGTAACAGAAACATGAGTTGCTTCTGAGTTGTTACTGTATTTATTGTTAACTGTCATAATTTAGCATCTCCTAAATAAATTAAGTCGGTAAGTATAATCATCTTCCAAAAGAACCCTTATTTGGAACTGGAGTACTTATAATTGTATCAAGAAACTCACACTATGTAAAACTGTATTTACATAAATACAGTTTTACATAGTGTGTATTAAAATAATATAATTCATTAAGTAAGGTGTGCCGACAATGAGTTGATAATTTCATTTCTTCTAGTAAGTTCAGACAATCCCGTATTGTCTATGCCTATATTTTATATAGTAAATTTTTTTGTCCCTACAATGTTAAATAGATAGAGAACATAGTTAAATACAAGGTTTGTCTAAATAACTCTCGAAGCATCTTTCCCTTATTTATTAGCCTCAATTTCACCTCCGAGGTTCTCAAACACATCTGTTGCATACTTGATGATTGCCGTTTTCCTTTGCATGTAGAGTTGATTCTATTTGTTGAATTCTTCTTTATTTGGGTTCATATTAAAAGTTGAATTAATTGTTTAATACCTGTGCAATGTGATTATACTCACGTAAATAATTCAAACAAATAAACTGATATGCACAGTCTGCTTTTTTAGCCTTAATACGTGACATACTAATGTTTTTCCAGCGCCAGCTACACCCGTCCAACGCCTTGTTAAACCATGTTGTAATTTCGCTAATCTTTTCTGATCAGAAGATGATTCTATCAATAAACATTTCGTTCAAAAACAAATTTTTCTTCCTTTAATTCTTGTTTTTTTCCCGATTTTCAGTCGTTTTTGCGTTAATCCTTCTGGATCAACACACCTTATTAAGTAGAAGTATTTTTACAATTTGACTATCTAATAAAACATATCCAAAATTACCCCATTACTAAATTGAATGTAATATCTCCTAAGCCCAGAAACGCTTTTGCAAAAAATAAATTTAATCCTAGGAAAGGCACAAAGATATTACTTTAACTTTTAAGCAATTCAAATAATAAATTTATTCAAGCATAAAATTTCCTAAAATAAAATAAAGCATAAACTTTCCATACGGAAAGTTTATGCTTTATGTCACAGACACTCCATGAAATTCAGTACATTTCACTGTATGGAGACGGCGGGAGTCGAACCCATATTCTCTAATAATTACTTTATAGTAGTGTTTATTGGAGTTTTTATATAAAATAAAGACTTTTGACCATGGTTTTGACCATGGAATGAAAAATTACTTACGGAGACAATATTTTTTCAAATCACTTTTTATTCTTTCAACTGCTAATTCCTGGTGTAAAGAGGACGAAAAATGCTGTACAATCGATCATGGGGGGATCTGCGATTATATAAAATAAACCCCACCCATTTTCACGTACATTTTGTGATTATTTTTCTCCACATTCATGTTGCACAAACATTTTTCCATTTGGCTATATATTAAAAGGGAAAGCCTGATTTTAAATACACATAAAAAAAGGGCAAGAATATTTTTTCCTGGCTCATTTTACTTTAATATTATCTTCAACTAAGAACACACAGTTCGAATCAGGATATTTTTCATTGTTAGTGGTAAAGAAGCTCTTACATTTGTTTTGGATCTGAAGGCAAAATTCATTAGCTTGGGTAGCGAGGTGTGCTGCCACCCATGAAACCTAGTTATTGCATAACCTATTTATACCATATAGAGTAAGGGTTAACCCTTACTCTATATGCCTTTTAGTGAATAATATGGATACCTCCATCTTCGAATATCTCTATGGATTGATAACTGTTTAAAAACTCTATTCCACGTATATTTCCCTTATTAAGGAGTTCATTAATATTTTCTTTATATGTTTGTGGATCTAATATTAATCTATAAAAATATAACTTTTTTCCGCCTATTTCTTGGCTATCGGTCATGATAAAAGCATCCCCATACTTTTGTTTAAAATATCCTCTTGCTTCTTCGTGACTTAAAAAGTTAGGTAAATTATCTTCATCTCTTCTGTTATACCTGGTAATTGTCATACGCTTAACCCCCTATTTAAATATCGTTTCCATAATTATACCAATAATTTGTAAATTTAATATAGCGAGGTGGAGTTTTTGTCACTCCTGAAAAATTGTAACAATAATGCAGGGGCATATATTCAGTGATTTACATTCGAAAATTGTAACGTTAAAATAAAGAGTGATTAAAAATCACATATAAACAATACATAAATAACCTAGTATAATTGGTAGTAATTCCAAGTTGGGCGCAAGAGATTTGACCATGCCACAAAGTAAATCACGGTTTGTTAGTTATTATTTTAGAAAAGCAGGGTATAATAATATAGATTGGTTCAAAAGCAATCAGCACCTAACTCATAAACCGTCCAAAGTTTGCAGGCTCAGGGACGGTTTACTTTTGCATAAAATTTTCTTTTTCATAGAAACATCCTTCTGGTACGACTTTACTAAACAAATGTTCAGTTTTTCAAAACAAGAGTTCAAAAACGACTTCTTTTTTTTGGAAATATGGCGTGCTTTTTAATTGTCTAAAATTTAATCCAGTATTCCTTCAATTGGGACTAGCAGCATCTTTGCCACTCTGATATCTTCTATGCTGGAGAAATATATTTTCTTCTAGAGGGTAAAAGGATTTTTTTTACAAGAAAATGGAGGGAAAAATAACGAAATTGACGTAGAAATGGAGAATTAATAATAAACATGTACTTGAAAGTGGAGAACTCTAAATAGTTTCCTTCTCATCCTTTTATGGTAAAATAGTTTCCCTGACGCCAATTCCACAGCGCAATAATGCTATATGCTTTTTCAGATTCGACATCATTTTCAGCATTGATTCTGATTCAGATCATTGTCTTCAACATTATCCAAATTCAATTTTTTATGGACTATTTTTCGTTCCAATAAAAAAAAGGTAGCCCATGCTACCCTTCTTCCGCAATCGACCCGATTGAGGAAAACGAGATAATGATTACTTCCAATAGCTTTTTTAATTAAAGCACCCAATAAAGAACAAAGAAATAATAAAAAATCTTAAAAGACTATATTGGGGTCGATTCTTAATACTTCTGTTTTTTTAGTTAACGTCCATTTTTGTCTCAGTCTTCGTCCCAATCAAAATCATTATCTGGATCTTCAAAGTCTCTTCCAGCTTCTATTAGGCTGTTAGCACATCCTTTACAAAAAGACTCTCCATCTTTCAGCAATTCTGAATCGAGTTGATTTTTGGAGAATTCTTCTCCACACTCATTACAAATATACTTTTTCATAAGTTTCCTCCCTTTCCAATTTAAATAGCGTATCTAAATATTGATTATACAGCAATAGTAATAGTTATTAGACTTAAAAAAAATGCTTGTTCCTCATTAATTGAAGGTTGTTACCTATCAATTCTCTTCAATAATCCACTATTAATTATTACATCCAATTTCTTTATATTTCAGCAAGAGCCTCCACCAATTCTCGCATTAGTAAACACGTATATTGGACCTTTTTCGAACTCATTGAGTTTATAAGCAGTCTCCCTAAATTCCGAACTATACCTTTTGCAAACACACCTAAATAAAAAGTAAATTAACTTCTTAAGAAGAATCAAATAAGGTATATATAGATCCACTTTCTATAATATCCGTAACATTAGAAATAACTTTTATTGACTATACGACTTGAACGAGTTTTCTTTAAATATAGACTTTTAACCTTCTTATGTAATAAATCATCTTTATGGGGGGTACTTTTTATGATGGCCGAAACCTCAACTTGCTCAATTGTATAGCCTTGACTATTCAGTATCGCTGCTGTTTTTGCAATGCTTCCGTACATTACATATATTTGAATTACTAGCTGCACAATATTTTGAGGATTATAATTACTGATTAGCTCTACATATTCATGAATCTCTTGTAAATCCTTTTTTGCCTGGTCTAGCGTGCGAAAAGTTTTAATTGACATAACCCCCATTCCTTATTAATTTCAATATAAAATAAGGAAAACGACAAGTCAATAATTTTCTAAAAATTCAAACTTAATTAAATATTTGCGTATATTATAGCATACCAAATATAACAATATAACAAGATATATATATAGTGTCACTATCTTAACCTTATTGGTGGTGTTTTATAATTTTGACGGAGCAAAGCGACCCAAATCTTTAAGTGGTTCCGTATGAAATTTTTTCCCTAGAATTAAATTATGGACTTAGCAACAATTAGTCATTTTTTTTGTTCAAAAGAACGCTAACTGTTGATATGACACACAATATAACGAATAATAGAATGATATTCCATTTTGAACGGTTGCTAAAAGAAAAACATCTAATTGATTATTGAGAGAGCATACTTGCTCTCTCTTTTAAAATGAATATACTGGAGCATACTTACAATCACTAAAAGAAATATAGACGTCGAAACTTAACTCGAGAAAATAATAAATTAAACTTTTTCTAGTTTGTTACGGTAAGCAGGGAATACCTCAGTTAATAATACTTCTTTCATGTCCGTAATATTATTATAACGATTTTCCTTTACACCAATAGCTTTAAGAATGAACTTCCTTAATTGTTCATTCTCTTCCCTATGGTAGTTTGCTTCTCTTCCTGTAAGTATATAGTAGATTACTTTTGCAAGTGCAAATGTTTCATGTCTTATTTCATAATTTTCAAATCCTACTAAATCAAGATCAGAATAATCATTAATTGCTCCTTTAGTTTCTGTTCCTAATCTTGTTAAGGAACTTTCAGGTCGTTTTACCAAACCAAAATCTGAAACTTTTATCAAATTATTTCCGTAATCAAATTTTTTAATTAATATGTTTTGATAACTAATATCTCGATGCAATAGTCCTTTATGATGAATATACTCAAAAGCATTTAGTAGTTGGATTATCAATGCTCGTCTCGAATCAAAAGATAAAGAGTTATTATTATACCTCATGAATTTTTCCAATGTTTGATCTGCTAATTCCATAGTATATTCATTTTTCTCATCATTATATGTATAAGCTTTAATAATAAAGGGTGAGTCCAATACCTTTAGATCATTAAACTCATTTTTAAACCTCTCAAGCTCATCCTCTCGTAGGTTGTTTTTAGCACGTTTTACGGCGAATTTGGTTTCATAATATGGGTCATGGTATTCAAAAACTCTCGCATAAGAACCACCACCTATTTGATGAAGGCTTATATGCTTTGTATTTTCTGGACTTGGGATTTCTAAACTATTAGCTTTAACAAAAATGGGTTTCTCTTCAATAATATTAATATTGGGAAAACCTTCAGGTATGGTACTACCACCATTTTGAGTTAAAAAACTTTTACAAGAATTAATAATTTCCAAGTAATACTGGTCAATTTCAAAACTATATTCACCCGTTAACGTCGCTTTAATTAATCTTGTTTGTTCAATAATATCCAGTAATTGTCTACTTGGGACTGCATTATAATGTCCCCCATAAATACCGTTTTTACTATTCATAAAAGTGAATAGCTCATTCAAGTTACTATGGAGTATTGAAAACATTTCTATTAGATTAGCATTACCAAAATGAGTATAGTATCCCTTGTATAAAATTGACTTTTCAGAATCATATTTACTTAAAAACTGGTTATATTTTATTTGTAAAAAGTTATCTATCTCAGACATAACATCATCCCTATCACTTTTTATCTCAATTCATCCTAATATTACCACATATTATAAAGTTATGTTTCAGTCTAGATAGAAAATGACTTACTAATTATTTAACTAACTTCACGTACATTTTGTAATTATTTTTTTCCACATTTTATTTCCCCCATTTTTACCGTACAAAATAACCACTGTTTTCTCTTGCTAACACAAAATATTTCTCCATTTTCACGTCCATTTTAAATAATTTTCTCCATTTTCACGTCCATTTTAAATAATTTTCTCCACTTTCACGTCCATTTTAAATAATTTTCTCCATTTTCACGTCCATTTTAAATAATTTTCTCCATTTTCACGTCCATTTTAAATAATTTTCTCCACTTTCACGTCCATTTTAAATAATTTTCTCCACTTTCACGTCCATTTTAAATAATTTTCTCCACTTTCACGTCCATTTTAAATAATTTTCTCCATTTTCACGTCCATTTTGTTATTTTTTCTCCAGTTTCAAGTACAAAATAAAATCCTATTATCCCTCCTAGGAAAAAAAATTTCCTCCAGCATAAAATATATCAAGGAGGTTGAGATTCTCCTGAGCCCTAATAGAAGGAATCTTTTTAATAAATTTTGTACTATTAAGAACGCAGTATTTATTCTCAGTTATGCTTATTTCTTACGTTTCCATGCTGAGTCATCAAGATCTACATACCTGGCAACAACATCCAACCTGCTGTGACCCAATTTTAATGACACGGAGAGCCTTCTTAACTCTTCCCAATGGAATTTCCTCATTGGTTTCCCATGTTTTATATTGTAATGGTTCAAACGTATTCTTTCATTTTCGATTCGCTCGATTATCTTCTCCTTATTTGAACCTTGAAGGTTCAAATATTTACCGATTTCCTTCTCGAGTTTATTTTTGCTCCAATACCTCGTTTTATCATACTCTTTTTGCCCGTATCTCCTTCTTGTAGAATGGCTAGTGTACCTCATTTCGACAGGTACAGTTTTTTCATTGCCACCCTTATCCTTTTTCACGATTTCACCCTCATAATTAACCCCCGCTTTTTCCGCTGCACGGTGCAAAACTTCTTGTACGTACAGAGATGCTTTATCAGCAGACATTTGTTTCCCTAGGTGATTGTAAATAGGAAACAGTGGCGCCCCTTTATTCTTTCCTTTTTCTAATTCCTTGTAAAAATCAACGTACATATCATCAATTGGTATGTTTCGGTTAAAACTGTTCTTATCATTTATGTACTTTTTCAATTGGTTATTATAATCTATATTGCCGACCTGAAGCTTCAACTCTGCTTTAATTCGACCGCCAGTATGCGATTGTGCATCCAACACCTTAATTATCGTTGCATAATTGCGGTTTGTTTTTGGAATAGCCTCTTTTATAAGCTCTAATTCGCCACCTTTTGGCTTTATTGACGTTACATGATGCCTACTGTCCACCACGCCTTCTTGATGCAACCTGTTCAATTGACCTTCACCTTTTTTTACACTACCTTTTAGACCCACACGAATCTTGTCTATTCCTTTTCCGAATATCTTTTGAGTCTTAACCAATTCCGCTAACTTATGTACAGCATGAATTCGACCTTCAATCGTCCCAGCTGTAATAATATCGTAATGATAATCATCCACCATTTCTTCCACGTAATCATCCATCCAAGAACCCTTCCAATACTTCGGATTGTACAATTTTTCGTTCCTTGTTTCTTCGACTTTCTTAGCAATTTTTTGATTCACGAATGTCTGAACCCGCTCAAAATAACTATTTGCGGTCGTGCCACTAAGAAGCCCTTGCTCTTTAGCCTTTATAAAACCATCATTGATCATCTTCAACAGATACTTTTTCTTCAATAAAATCACCCCTTTCCATGCTTAAAAGATAGATCAAGACCTAAAAAATCGCATGCTTAAAAGCGTACCTGGTCCAAATTTGCGTCAGCAGTTTCCTTCGTGTTTTTCCGTCCAGAATCGCTCTCGCCGTTACTTGCGTGCTAAAGCACGCAGTAACGAGCTTCGCTCTCTGGCCTCCAAAACCGAAAGAACCTGCTACGGTCCGTCTCCGCCTCGCTGGTCCGGCGTAACTGCGGGTCCCTGCCCACAGTTACACCAAACCAACAAGACAAATCCGAACTATATTATTCGGTGGTGCCCCGCACCACCGAATAACTTCGCAAACCCAAACCCCAAAGATCCTCACAAAACATCATCTAAACATCACTCATGAACCTGCCGTTTGGAGATATCTTTTCATGGACCACCAGTATCGATTGGAATCAACAAACAAATTGTTTGTTTGCTCATTCCAATCGATCCGTAGACAATCCAACGCCTCCAAACTGTTGCAGCCGCTTCACAGTTCCTTCGGTCCCAAACTCCGAAATCACTCCACGGAAATTCTCCATCACTTATTAGGAGAATCCTTCACACTCTTTCGATGTGCTCAGCTGCACCCCAACGAAGGGGCTACCATATCCCGAGGGACTTAGGTAGGTTGGGCAAGCGCGTTTTACCGCAAGTGCCTGAGAATCTCAGACGGTTCAACCATGATGTTTATAAACTGATAACGTTTTAATGACAACCTTCTGATACGTTTCTTCTTTCTCTTTCATGCGAAATATTGCTGTCCAGTCGTAGGATGCATCAACCTCTCACTCGTATAAGCTGAATTCCATTTTCTCGTTCTCGATATACCTACCGCTTCGCATGTTAAGTTGAATTCTCCATTCCCTCATCTCTCCTCATTTTAATTTTTGGGGGCTAATCACTTACTTTTAAACCGTCAACTTTATCCGCTTTCAATTGTCATGGTCACTTTCTCCTTTTCCTATTATTTTTGTTTTACTGATACTTATTTGATGATTTTGAACTCTAATCTAATAGACTATTGTTCCTTTTTAATAATTTCCTATTTGTTAGGTTTCAAGGAAATGCAAAAAAGGACAGGTGCGATGCCTGTTTCAAATTTGTGTGATCAATTAGACACCTAACGTGCGTTGTTACCGTTGACCGTCACCTTTTGAGTTTGGGTCGCATCGAGGACTTTTGGTCGTTCGACAGTTTTAAAATTATCTGCATATATTATAACAATAATTGGTAAAATGTGGATAAAAAAACAAGAAACAACCCTTTTTTTAGGGTTATTTCTTGTTGAGATTACCGTTGACCGCCACCTATTGAGTTTAGGTCCCATCGAAGACTTTTAATCGTTCGACAGTTTTAAAATTATCTGCATATATTATAACGATAATTGGTAAAATGTAGATAAAAACAAGAAAAGATCCTTTTTCAAGGTTTTTTCTTGTTCAATATTTCCAATAGTTCTGTTTTCTCTATCTGTCGACCAGTACGTGTCTCAGAATAGATGGATTTACAGTTTTCCACTTCGATCAAAACAGGATTCTCGAACAATCGTTTATCCGTATGAGTGAAGTAGCCATCTGTCTTTCTAAAATACACATCATTTTTATCCCGATAGCGGAACAGTTTAACGATTGAATTTTTTGTTTCTAGTATTCGTTCCATCTCTTTTCTCCATACGGAATCATTATGTAACTCCACGGTCATAAATTCTTTATATCCCTTTGCCTCTAATTCATCCAAGAGTAGTTTTTCTTCTTCCACTTTTCTTTTTAATTCGCCCACATGTTCGATTAGCTTATCGTAGTGTTCTTGATCAATTTGGTTGAAACGCACTTTAATTTTAAAGTACCTTTTATTGTTCTCCATGAACTCAAGATACTTACGAAAAAGATTACGCACTGAATTGATTTCAGTAACGGTATATAACCTACCATGCCCCATTGTTTTTGAAGCTTTTTCTAAATTCAATTGGTACACGTAGTTTTCTTTCTCTAGGCGTTTCTCGAAATAAAGATGCAAATTTTTTCTATTTTGATATTCTAGGTATTCAACAGTTGGAACATCTTTCTTTTTGGTAGGTGGATTGACTTGCACATATTCTTTCGAATCGAAATCATAATAAAACGGATACTCCTGTTTAAAAACAAGTTTATCACTCCAATGTTTCATATCAGTCGCTAAACCCATCTTGACTACCTCAAAAACTACATCGACAACCCCGAAGGATAAATGGTTAGTCTTTATATTAAACTTCCATAAGAAGCCCTTTGGTGGAAGTATTTGATGCCCTAGAAACATTTTTTTTTTATAGGAGTCGTACTCGTTAACAATAGGAAACGTATATTTTCTATTATCGTGATCCATATCAAAATAGACCTTCAAGTCATCCATCGGCAATGTACCCTTAGTTAATAGCAATTCATCTATTTCTACATAATGCAGTTGAAAATCCAATGTCTCTTTTTCCATGGCATCGAAATAAGACATCAGTTCTTCAAACGGTTTGCTTTCCAGTTCAGCAACAGTTAATATCTCCAAACCTAAATCACCTCGCTTTTTCCTATTTTAATAGGATTTTTCGACATTCATTAAAAAAAGATTGCTTTTTTACATAACCGACCCTTTTATCCATTAGTTTGCCCTTCATAATTGCCCCATTTTTAACTTTTCTGTTGTTTCTGTGACCATTTACCCTCTGAATAGAAACGATTTCCTTACTAGCCCTTTATGTTTTGATTAAAACAACCTAAAAAAAAGCCACTTATAGTGGCTTTTTATCATCATTTTTTTCGTGTTTCTCATTATTTTTTCCGATGGTTTTTAGAGCCTCTTTTACTTTTTTTTGTATTTCTTTGTCCTGTTCGCGTGCCGTCTTTAAGAGTCCCTTTTTTTTATATGATGTCCATTCCTCCACTATCCAAGCTCCCTCCCTTAGTTCTCTGCAACTGATTTCTCTACGTTTCTCAATATATCCAAAAACAATAGTGATAGCTGTATTAAAACATATCCCATTCCTGCCTTTAACAGAAGTGCCTAAAACCATCTGTGAATGAATTCACCTTTGACAAACCGTATGAAGTATACTTGATTTAAGTAATTTTCAAATAATTGGATTAAATGAGGAGATGACAACTTGAATAATTTCGAAGTAAAAATAAAACAAAACCTTGAAATACTTCATATGAAAAAAGAAGAACTTTACAATGCAAAAAAAGCTATTGGCAGAGATACCGTTTGGAGTGACATAGAAAGATATAAATTAAATATGGAAATGCTAACTTGGATTGTAAATACAGATAGTTTGCTTATGAGATTGTCAAAAAAACATAGCAAGGAAAAAAATAATCTGAAAGACTCAGAGGATATTAAAAATCATAAAGAACAAGGAACATTGTTAGGATTATACTACGCATTTAATTGTTTTAAACACAACTTTTCTATACTAAGTACGGAAACAATAAGAGAAAGCTCTCTATTTACAGATCACGAGGGAACAGAATATGTAATAGCAAATAATGAATTCTCGGAAACAACAAAAAAGTTCAGTCAAAAATATAAAGAATATGATTTCTATAAAGAATACCTGGTAGGTCAAAACGTTGAATTAACATTCAATGATGCTATATCCTTTTTAAACAAACAATACCAAGAGTTATATACTTCCTAAGTTCAAGGTCCTCGGTGTTCCATCTGCGGAGCGGAGCGCTGCCCTCGCGCCGAGGCTTCGCTTCCCCCTAAAAAAAATACATCTCTCCAGCATGAAAGATATAAAAATTAATGGCTATGTTAAAGGCTAGGGTTGTTTTTTCTTGAGGTGTTTAGTTTGTGAAGTGTTACACTTCAACTAACGGGGCATTTAGTTGAAGAAGGAAAATGAACGATAGAAAACGAAAATATAGCAAAATGGAATTAAAGGTGAGGTATTTATGGAAAAACTCAAAGTATTAAAAGAAACTCTTATAGAAGGTCAAAAATTATCAATGCAAGGTTCGTGGGATAGGAGAGCCCCAGCAAAAAAAGCGGTTCCTTTTCTTTTAGAAGCAAGGCAAGGGTTAAAGGATTATGTACTAGAAAACGGAACAAATCCTCTTGCTTGGCGTTTGTTGTCGCAAGCCGAAGAATGCTTACTCAATTATAACAATGCTATTTATTGTCTTGAAAGGGCTATGGAGTTGGATAAAACGAACCAAAAGGACCTTAAAAGACTTGTCCTATTAAAAGACTATGGTGGAATGTGGAATGAGCTAAACTTATCCGCGGAACAGTTGGAGTCCCTCGGTTTGTTTTTGGATGAAAAGTTAAATGTCGATGATTGTGACCACTCTCTTAAATTTACAAAGAGATGGCTGGAAGAAAACATGCCTAAGAGTAAAATATCCAAAATCGTAAAAGCAATGCATAATCAAGGCGGATTCTGTGATTGTGAGGTACTCTCCAATGTTGTTGATTAATAGAGCTTGTTGAACTAACGGGTGCGTATGTTTAAATGTAACAGTTCACAATCAATTCTTTTAGCCAATGATTGCTAGACAATATTCCTGTTAATATATAAACACCATTCAAAGGAATGATGTTTTGAATGAGACTAATCTGTAAAAACCAAAGATATGATTTAATCTTTTATATAATTGTCTCTTTCGAAGGAAAATGAGAGTATCTAATGTATATACAGAACCTGAGTTTCAACTAAATACATTAGAAATTAAAAAAATCGCCCAGTATTACTTTGAATTTTAAATACCAGCAAAAAAACTGTGTCTTTTTTTAGACACAGTTTAAATTTATTACTTTTCAAACTTTTCATATTAGTACGAACTTCGTTAATAAATTTTCCAAAATCATAAGGCTGAGAGTAGTATAATTTTCCACTTTTGACACATTACATATCACAAAGACACAGGCGATTATATTCCAATTGGTTTTTAAGTCCTTTAGGATACTCTTCTATGGCAGTTACAAGCAGAGTGCACCCACATTCCTTGAATGTAAACATATCTCCTTTACGCCTTTATTTCTTCAAACTCCAAATTCATTTGTCCTTCTGGCACTACTTCTTTCTTTTTTGTTTTGCTAGCACGGACCTTCTTGTTTTTTCCTGTTGCCAACATTTCCTGAATATGCTCTGCATCCCACTTAGCTTCATCGGTTTCATATGGAATTCCTGCAAAGGTTTTTAAAACAGCCTCTAAAATGACTTTTGCACCATCTGGCGGAACAGCCATTCCAATTTGTCTCCTTACACTTTCTTTTCCTCCCACAAATTCAAACCAGTCAGGGAATGTCTGAAGCCTAGCACGCTCACGGTTTGTTAATGCTCTTGGTTCAGCGTAGTGATATATGTGTGTGCCCCCGCCTCCTGACCCAGTTACTGTATATGAAACAGTATCAGGATGTAAACGTTTGTATATGTTACTCATTTTTGCGCCTTTAACATTGAGTCGATATTGCTCTGGCAGATAATCCACCCAGCAATTATCTCCTGGTAGGATATGTCCAAGCATTTCCACCACTTTTCTCTGATGTTTTGTATATTCATGATTAAATGCATCATTAGGAATCGGTGGAATCTCTAATGCCTGTTTAGCAGTTTTCCAATCCTTCTTATCTTTATATGGCGCTTTTGGCACTTCAAATCTTAAATTTAGCGATTTGTGTATGCCAACGATTATGATGCGGTGTCTCGCTTGTGGGATTCCATACTCCTCAAACAAGTATTTATGTGGCGTGATATTGTATCCTGCCTTTTCCATCGCTGTTAAAATTTGAACGAAGGCTTTTCCTTCATTAGCTGACTCTAGACCACCCACATTTTCAGCAATGAACACTTTGGGTTGATGATGCTTTAACACCTTTATTCCATATGTGTACAGGCCACCATATTCCCCGTCTAACCCTTTTGTTTCACCAACTAAACTAAAATCATTACAAGGGAAACCGAACGCAAATAAATCAATTGGAGGAAGGGATTCTATATCGAGTTCTTTTACATCCCCGCAATAAACAGTATCTGGCTTATCGGGAGCAATATTTTTAATAAACGTTTGGCATGTATCTTCATGAAAATCGTTTGCCCATGCATGTTCTATTTTATAAACTTCATTGTTGCTATTTATAACTTCAACTGATTTTGCTCCAAGTGATAACCCACCAGGACCGCAAAACAGTTCGCCTTTTCGGAAAATCATTTCAACTTCTCCTCTATCTTCATGGTTATTTTCATTTTTCATCGTTCTTTATTATACACCAGTTTCCCATACAAAAAAACGGATTGCGCTCTTAGGAAGGGAATGGAAATTGTTAGTGACAATTATGCTAATCCTTTATATTATTAAAATAATACTATAAAAGGAGAGGGTATCATGTATCTTACCACAGATTTGGAGCATTCAGTTTTTCACACACCATACAGGCATGGATTTCGTAAATTACGTATTCTAACAGGGTATGCTTCCAGTGCTTTCTTGTATCATATACTAGAAAACTATCAAGATATTGAAATTGAACTCATTATTGGTATGAGTAGAAGAGATGGCATTCCAAGATGGGATCATGAACGTTATCAACAAATCGTCAATGAAAATCCACGTATTAGTATTTTTTATCAAATTAGTTCGCCACCTATCCATACGAAGATTTATCATTGGTACACGGATGGTTTATTTGATGATTCCCTGACATTTGTTGGTAGTGCGAATTTTTCCTGGGGCGGTTTCCGTGACCAACATGAATTAATGGTAGAAGTGAATTTCCCAAACATTGATGAGGTGTTTGCCATTCCAACCTGTTTAATTTGTATTGAACCTACTATTGAAGACTATATTCGATTTACTAACATCTATATAGGTCGTAGGGGGAGGGTACGTCAAAGACCAATTCAAGTTGTTGAAAACAACGATTTAAGCCGAGATGTGAGCCTATATCCTTATGTAGATTTACCGCTTCTATTAAATAATGATACAGCCATTCATGAAAGAAGTGGGTTGAATTGGGGACAACGTCCTGGACGAGAACCTAATCAAGCATACATACCCGTTTCCTCCAGAATCCATCAGGCAAACCCTAATTTCTTCCCTCCAACTCAACAGGAATTTAACATGCTAACGGATGATGGGCATCAATTAATATGTGTCGTAGCTCAATCTAATCGAAAAGCTATTGAAACTCCTGAAAGCAACAGTATCCTGGGAAGATATTTCCGTGAACGTTTACGTGTTCCACTTGGAACAAGAGTTGATGCACAAGATGTGATTGATTATGGTCGGACAAGTGTTAGGGTTTATAAAATTGATGATGAAACATATTTTATGGATTTTGGTGTGTAAAAGAGAGACAGGATTTCCTGTCTCTCTTTTATTGTGCTTCTTCAATTTCATAGCCTAATTAGCTTCTCACTTCTTCATAAGAATAAAACCATACGTCATGCAAATGATTGAAATAAAGGTATCCTTTTAATCGCTCCTCTCCAATCTTCATATTTTCTCAGCCATAAATTCTAACTCTATACTTTGGTGCAAAGTCGGTTCATTTTGCACTAATACTAACTCCTTCCTACTAACTTTGTTAGTTCCTTAGGATATATTCGATATTTTCTCACAAACTAGAATAAGGAGGTTATGACATGGGAGGTAAAGGTAGTGGTCGTAAATTAGGTTCCAAAATGAAAAAGGTTATTATAATTAAGGGAGCACCTAGTACAATTTGTATTGGACCTATATGTAATAGGAAATATACTCCTCTAAGTGAATTTGGAATCAATAAGAGTTATTGCTTAAAATGCCGTAAACTATTAGAAACAACAAAACGTGAAAGCAACTTTGTTGAATATAAATACCAAGAAGCTATAAGACATGCAAAAGTTCGAGAGAAAAAGGGGAAATTATGCGAAATAGCCCCAAATCTTAAGAATCTCATTGAAACAATGCGAATTGAACAAAAGTATTGTTATTATTCAGGGGTTAAATTAATGGAAAAGGTCAATGACCCTAATTCATGGTCGATTGATCGAGTATATTATCATGCTGGATACGTGGCAGATAACATGGTGCTTTGTGCAACTTCCATTAATATTGTAAAAGGATCAATCGAATCTGCTTTAGATAAAGCTAAAAAAACACTTATTCCGTTATATGGTGAAGAAAAAAGTTTAACCATAATTAAAAAGATTCTAGAAATAATATAATAACCAACCTTCATAAAAATAGTTTATTTACATGTTCGATTCCTCGGATTATAAGACAAGGGTCTTATACTTGGATTTTCTTGGACATATTCTAAGCCAGCACGTCGGTCAAAATTTTAAATAAATTCTTTTTGAAAGGTCCTCATTAAGTGGCGAATGCCACACATCTCTTAATAAGGTCTTTTCCGAATGTCCGAAGCAGCTTGCTACAAGTACACACTCTTTATCCTTCATATCTAGTTCGGATAGTTCCATTCTTGAATGTCCCAGCTTTAAGATATCAACTTAAAAATTAACGCTTTTTTCTTTAAAAATGTGATGATATTTTTATGAATTAGGCGATTGAAATCATGCTTTTCGATTTCGATCGCAATGTTGTAATATCTTTTGTTATAATATCTGTTATAGGGAGTGTTTACCCTTAGAGTAACAAGCGGTTATTTTTTTTTATATTACTTTTCTAATTTTAAAATTACTTTCCCAATTTTTTTTACTCTCTAAATATTACTTTTCTAATTCTATTATTACTTTTTTAATTTTGTTATTCAGAAAAACAAAGGAGTAACTTTATAATTGTAGAAGTTATAAAAATGAGGTGATAAGAATGGGAAAAATAAAAGGCAGTTTCCAAGTGAACCAAAACAATTTCTTAATCGAAGCAAAACACAATACCCCTTTAACATTAATTGAAACTAGAATAATTAAATCACTTGTTAGCACAATTCAACCTAGCATGGAAGACATCAGTTGTATTAGATTAAATCTTAAAGATTTTATGGAACTCATCGGAATGAAAAATACTAACCAAACTCATATTAAAAGAATTTGTGCAAACTTGAGTGAGAAAAGAATTGATGTTCAAAGAATGGATAGTGAAGATTGGATTGTTACTCGTTGGGTTGCAGAAGTTCGTTATCTTTCTAGAGAGAAAATACTCGAATTCGATATCCCTAGATCCACACAGGGTTATTTTAAAGATTTTTCAAAAGGGTATGTTCACTATGAACTCAAATATGCACTGATGGCAAAAAGCGTCTACACTGTTCGGATATATGAACTATCAAAGAAATGGTTTAAATTGAAGTCATTTGAATATGAATTGGATGAACTACGCAAGAAAATAGGAGCAATCGGCAAATCGTATGATATATACGGCAACTTCAAAGCGAAAGCATTAAAACCAGCAATTGATGAAATTAACGAGATAACAGATATTAAAATTGATTACAAAGAAATAAAAGATGGTAAAAAAGTTGTTGCTATCAAATTTTCTGTAAAACCAAGGAACACTTCAATAAAGAGAAAAAAATATTCACCTGACACGGTATTACCACCGTTGAACAAAGAGAAAGAAGCAGATGAAATCATAAAGAATATGTTTTAACCTTTAGGACCATTCCTTTTCTTTTTCTTAGCATATTTTCTTAATTTTTTGTTTTCTGAGATAGAATTTCCATAAAGGAATTTACTGTTAAAATTAGTATATAATTCAATGTCTGACTTCTTAATTATTATGGTGGGCCTACGAGATGAAAACAAACAAAACGCTGCTATCGCTTCTCGTAAAAGGCAATTGAAAAGCTAGAAAAAAAGAATAAAAGGACTTGAAGAGGAATTAAAACATTACAAAAAAAGGTGAAGTATTAACTGAATACTTTGATAACACACTATTGTTCTTCTTTGCTTTCAAATGCTGTATCAAATATTAAGCGTTGTCCTTCACTCAACACAAACAGTTTTTACTTGTTGAATATCGTAAAACAGGCCATATTAGAGAAGTAGGTTGTTTCAAAGACAATCACACGAACCGATCGTTGCTTTCAGGCTCAAGGACGTTTACTTTTTTGTGTGTAAAAGTATATGACAAAGCTAAGACCGAAGACTTTCAGTATCATTAAAATTAGGTCACAGCAGGACTAGATATCGTTCAAAGATATGTGGATGCACCGTTCTGGAAAAGTCGTAAGAAATAAGCAATGGCATGAAAAAAACGAAAGAAGAGGACTCTTCTTTCGTTTTTTTGGGTCGCTTTGCTCCGTCGTCAAACCATCCAGAAGGGGTGAATCTGAACTCTCTTCAACTCTTCCCAAGAGAAATCTCTCAGGGGCGTTGATATGACCCTTATAACGGCTTTTCTAATAATCCTTTAAGGACTATTCGGAGGTTATTTTTTAAATAAATCACATCTTCAGATGTTATGCTTCCGAAATCAGTGCTTTCCTTGTTATAGATATTACGTACAAATATGATCTTCCCTGCTAATTGACATACAATATTATCTTCAGTTATTACTTCAAATACGGGGTTGTTTTGTTTTTCAAATCCCCTATCATCGACCAGCATTGCAATGTCATTGTTAAAGTCGACTACATCTAATCCCTCTGCATTCAATAACTCTAGTAATTTTTCGTACTGTTCATCGAAATTGCTATACTTGATTTGATAAATATCAGCTTCAATTGTAAAAGTGTCTAAATTAAAATTAATAGCATACGCTTTCATGATTAAAACGCTCCTTTAGTTGAATGACAATAAAACTGATTTAACAGTTCTGTTTGTCAAAGGTAGTAGAAAATTCATTTCTCCAGGATAGATTATAAAAAATTGTCTAGATCCTATTATAGAGCAACTCCAAATATATTAGGAATAACTTTTATAAAGGACCTAGATAAATTACATTTTTTATATTTTTTAAAAATTTTTGTTTACATTCTTAAATGCTTATATTAAACTGTAATAAATAAGTTTAAGCGATAGAATTACAAACGCTTATTTAACTTCATGCCAACCTAATTTTGGGGTCCCCGTACAACGCTACGGGTCTGTCCAAAATTAAGTTGCTTGAGTTAAATGGGCGTTTTTTGTGTTCATTTATATGTAGCCAACTTTTTGCTCCTTGAAAACTGAATATGTTCAATGAAAGTTTTAGAGAAAAGACATTCTAATTTTCCACAAAGATTAGAAATCTTAAAGACTAGGGAGGAGAAAGAAATGGCATCTGAATCAAACTTACTATTATCACAAGAGAAACAATTAAACGAGATTATAGCTAATGCTATTAAAAATGCAATAAACAATCATCAATTCTTCCCAAAAGATTGGATGAACCTCCAGGAAGGTGCCGCATATGCTAATGTCTCACTGAATACTTTTAAGAGCTTCAGGTTAAAGGGATTGAAAATTTGTGAAATAGATGGAGTAAAAAGGGTTTCTAAAGAGGAAATTGATAAATTTTTAAAATCACACAGCTATTAATTTGAGAAAACGGGACCTCAGTTTAAAGGTCTAAATAAAGGTCGGTGACTATTGAAAGTGGCATGTCACCCCTTTATTTTGTAATATATAGATGAATGCTATTTGTATAGTATTTATCTTCCCCTTAATCTTGTCTCCGTAAGATAACAGGAGGATAAAAATGGGTACCATTAAACCGTACACTAAAGAAGATGGTAAAACATATTATAAGATCAAGTTTTATATTGGAGTTGACCCACTAACAGGAAAACAGCGTGATACAACACGACGTGGATACAAATCAAAAAAACTGGCCAAAGAAGCATTGGCTCGCTTTGAACTTCAAATCAGCGAAGGAACATTCCGCAAACAACGTGCTGAAACCTTCCAAGATGTGTACGATTTATGGATAGTCCAATATGAGCGAACAGTAGAAGAAAGTACCTTTACTAAAACGATTGGAATCTTCCGCAATCACATTTTACCATCCATTGGAATGTACAAAATTGATAAGATCAATTTTGATGTTTGCCAAAAAGCCGTAAATAAGTGGGCCGATACTTTAAAAAATTTCCGAATGGTGAAATCCTATGCTGCCAAAGTGCTTGATTTTGCAATTAAGCACGACTATATTCAAACGAATCCATTTGCTTTAGTAGAGATATCGCTAAAAAAAAGGGTTAAGTTTGATCAAGAAGACGAACCTGAAAATTTTTATACAAAAGAACAACTAATTGAGTTCTTAACTTGTATGAAAAAGGAATCCAATACTAAAGCGTATGTTCTTTTTCATTTACTTGCTTTTAGTGGAATGCGTAAAGGAGAAGCTCTAGCACTAACTTGGAGGGATATTGATTTTACTAAAAATGAGATTCGCATTAACAAAGCAATTTCAAGAGGTAAGAATAATCAACTGTATGTGAAAACAACCAAGACTGGGGTTGCACGAACAATTAGAATGTATCCCGAAACAAGTTTAATTTTAAATGAATGGAAAAAACATCAACAAGATATCTATTTGATATTAGGATTTGATACACTTCAACCAAAACAATTAGTATTTAGTAATGAGCAAAATGAATTTCTACAACCCACTAAAACACGAAAATGGCTTGAACACGTGCTTCAAAAGTATGATTTACCTAAAATCACAACACATGGATTCCGACATACACATTGTTCCTTAATGTTTGAAGCAGGTGCAACAATCTTAGAAGTACAGGATCGTTTAGGACATTCCGATGTAAAAACGACGATGAACATTTACGCCCATGTATCAAACGAAGCAAAAGATGGAGCTGTCAGTAAACTAGAAACTTATATGACAATGTAGAAAACTGACCATGGTTTTGACCTTGTTCATTTGATATCCAATGATATCAGATGACATGGGAAAAATAAAAAACCCTTGATAATCAAGGGTTTTGATACTCATTGACACTCAATGAAATTGTAATATGGAGACGGCGGGATTTGAACCCGCGTCCAGAAACTCTAACACTTAAGCTTCTACGCGTGTATCTTACCTATTTGAAGTTTCGCGTAGCATTATGCCGATAAGCGGGCGTCCTGTACGCTAACTTGGAAATCTCTTGCTGACAGCTCAAGTGGCACTGCCAACCGTATCCCACTAAGAGTGAGCTCTACCTAGCCACATGGGCGATGGATAGATAAAGCAGATCCGAGCTTACGCTGCGAATGCTAAGTTGTTGTTTGTTTTGCCTGTTATTATAAGTTCCGTTTTTACAGAGCCGAGCCTCTGACGCGCAACTCAAGCTTAGACTATCCCTGTCGAATCCATAACGTCCCCGTTTATGGAATAATGTAAGCTTTTCAGACTGTTGACAAACGCTTTCATTCTTCGTTGCTTGCACTTCGTTGTCAGCTCATGAACCTAAGTTCAATTCGCTTCCGCCTCGTGCTTCGCTCCTCGACTGACAAGCGTTTTCAAGTCAGTCTGAAGGTGCCACTTAGTTAAAAGGTTTGCATCTCAGTAAGAAGTTACAGTCATAACTATACATCAAATTAGGTCAAAATTCAAGTGATACATACTGCCACTATCCGGATAACGAGGAAAATTCTTAGCGTTGGGCATCCTTGAATGCTCGCTCGATGTCGCGTTTTGCTTCTTTTTTCTTTAGAGTGTCGCGCTTGTCGTAATCCTTTTTACCTTTACCGATACCGATGAGGACTTTAGCGTAGCCGTTCTTTAAGTACATTTTGAGCGGTACGATCGTGTAGCCATCGCGCTTCGTTTCACCGATTAGCGAGCTGATTTGCTTTTTGTGTAGCAGTAGCTTGCGAGAACGCAGCGGATCGTGATTGAAGCGGTTTCCTTGCTCGTATGGGCTGATGTGCATGTTGGAGATCCACGCCTCATTGTTGCGGATGCGTACGAATGCGTCCTTTAGCTGCACCTTCCCGTTACGAATGGATTTGATCTCGGTCCCTTGTAGGACGATCCCTGCCTCGATTGTTTCCTCGATAAAATAGTCATGATTGGCCTTTTTGTTTTGTGCTAATGGCTTGTCGTCATGCTTTTTTGCCATTCTATTCACCCCTGTCTAAAGCTAGATAGAGCGACCTAGGCCGCTCCCTCTTTATTTTTTCTTTGGTCGCTTGCGTTTTTGAGATTTCTTCGCAACGCCCTCGTAGAATTTCTTTTTCTGATTTGGTCCTTTTTTCGGTCCTGGCTGTGATTTGTCTTTTCTATTCTTGCCAGAGCCTTTTTTCGATGCGTGGATGACCTTAGGGCTTTCCTTGCGCGTGCTGCGGCCAAAGGATTTCTTCATGCCGACAACCTCGAAGTCGATTGCTGCCTCCTCTGGCTTAACGCCGGAAACCTTAACCGTTACCTCGTCACCGATACGGAACTGCTTACCAGAGCGCTCCCCAATCATCATCATTTGACGGTCGTCAAAGCGGTAGTAGTCGTCTGTCATGTTCGTCACATGGACAAGACCCTCGATTGTGTTTGGAAGCTCGATGAACATACCGAAGTTCGTAACCGAGCTCACGATACCCTCGAATTCCTCACCGATTTTATCTGCCATGTATTGTGCTTTTTTCAGTGCATCTGTGTCACGCTCTGCATCTACTGCACGACGCTCGCGTTTTGACGTATGCTCTGCGATGTCGTCGATGATCGCACCCCAATGGTTAACCGTTGCGGATGATACATCCCCGTTCACTAAATACGTACGGATTAGACGATGTACGATCAAGTCCGGGTAACGACGGATTGGAGAGGTGAAATGTGTATAGAACTCAGTCGATAAACCAAAGTGCCCTAGACATTCTCCGTAATATTTTGCCTGCTGTAGGGAACGAAGAAGCATCGTCGAGATAACTGGTTCCTCTGGCATTCCCTCAATGCTTTCAATGATTTCTTGAAGTGCTTTCGGGTGAATATCATTGCCCGTTCCTTTTACTACTAAGCCGAAGTTCGTTAGGAAGCCGAAGAAACGCTGTAGCTTTTCTGGCTTAGGGTCTTCATGGATACGGTAAATGAATGGTACATCCATCCATTTAAAGTGCTCAGCCACGGTTTCATTGGCAGCTAGCATGAATTCCTCGATTAATTTTTCAGCCACCGTACGCTCGCGAATCGCGACGTCTTTTGGCCAGCCATCCTCGTCTACTAGAATTTTAGCTTCTGGGAAATCGAAATCGATGGCACCGCGTTCCTCACGTTTCTTTCTAAGCACTGCCGCAAGCTCTGCCATGTTCTCGAACATTGGCACAAGGTCCTTATAGCGCTCGATTAAGTCCTCATCTTTTTCTTCTAAAATTTTATAAACGTCTGAGTAAGTCATACGCTCCGTTGTACGGATCACACTTTGGAAAATCTCATGGGATGTTACCATACCAGAGCCGTTGATGATCATTTCACATGATAGTGTTAGACGATCGACCTGTGGGTTCAATGAACAAATACCATTTGATAGACGATGTGGAATCATAGGAATAACACGGTCTGTTAAATACACACTCGTTCCGCGGTCATATGCCTCGCGGTCAAGCGCGGACCCTTCCGTTACATAGTGGCTTACGTCTGCGATATGTACGCCAAGCTTATATGTACCGTCAGGCAGCTTCGTTACAGTAACTGCATCATCCAGGTCCTTCGCGTCTGCTCCGTCAATCGTCACGATGACTTCATCGCGAAGATCTCTGCGTCCCTCTAAATCACCTTCTGCGATTTGGTCAGGCACAGCCTCTGCTTGGTCGATTACCTCTTTTGGGAAGTCGATTGTGATGCCATGCTTATAGATGATCGATAGAATATCTACGCCTGGATCGTTTTTGTGACCAAGAATTTTCGTTACGATACCTGTTGCAGACTTTCTTTCATTCGGCCAGTCCGTGATTTCTACGACTACCTTGTGACCGTCTACTGCACCTAATGTGTCGCCTTTTGCGACGAATACATCCATTGGCACTTTCTTGTCATCCGGTATGACGAAGCCGAAGCCTTTATTGTCCTGGAACGTTCCAACAACCTGTGTCATCCCGCGCTGTGTGATTTTGATGATCGTACCTTCTCTGCGGTCTCCGGATGATTCCTTCGATACGCGTACAAGCACCTTGTCACCGTTTACTGCCCCGTTAATTTCCGTAGGGGGAATAAAAATATCATCCATGCCAGACTCTTCCGGTGTCACAAAGCCAAAACCTTTTGCGTGTCCGATGAAGCTCCCGACGATTAAATTCATGCGAGATGGGACACCATAACGATTAGACCGTGAACGGACAACTGCGCCAGCGTCCTCCATGGACACTAGTGTTTTGACTAGCTCCTTGAAGTCATCGGCCTCGGTCATATTAAAATGGTCCTCTAGCTCCTTCGTGGTCATTGGTTTATATTCTTCTGCATTCATTAATTCTAATAATTGTTCTTTCATATTTTCCATCTAAACATCCCTCCCTTTTCAGCGTGTGCGGAATTGGTTCGTTTTACACATTCCAATCCAACGATTCTAAAAAGTTTAATATATCCTCGTGTAGCGTTTCCTTTTCTGGACCGAGCGTAATGACATGACCAGATTCCTCGTACCAGTTCAGCTTCTTCTCTAGTGATTCCGACTGCTCGTAAATATAGTTCGCAGAGTTTATATCAATCACCGAGTCCTTCTTGCCCTGTGTAACGAGAAGCGGAGCATATATATGATCCACATGATCGCGGACCTCATAGACGAATTCTCGCAGCTCGCCCAATGTCTGCATCGGGTTTTGGCGAATCTTCTCTACTTCTTCTTCTATTTGCTCTTCGCTTTTACCTTCATATTTCTTGTATTCCTTGGCATATTTTATGACGCCCTCGAACATAACGTCCGTCGTTTTCATCGTCATGGGAGAGCACATGGTTACGATTCCCTTTACAGGCACTGTATACCCCAATTTCAACGAAAATACGCCTCCAAGCGATAATCCAGCTACCGCAATCTCATCGTAGCCAGCTGCCTTTAAGCGGTCATATGCCTTCATAACGTCCTTCCACCAGTCTGTTGGACCAGTTTCGAGCAGCTCCTCTGGCGGTACACCGTGTCCCTTATAATGTGGCGCAATCGACGTGTAGCCATTCTTTTCTAAAAATCGTCCCAGCATTCGAACGTCGGACGAATTCCCCGTGAATCCATGTAATAATAATACCGCCCGCTTTCCAGCTTCAAAGAAGAACGGCTTTGGTGTTGTGATGCGCATTCCAAAAAAACCTCCTGTTTCCATCAACACTGCTATTTTACTAGTATATACCTTTCCCTTATTAATTTTATCTTATGTATGCTCAAATATAAAAGAAAACGCCTAACCATTTGAAAGTATGGTTAGGCGTATACATTCGTTTTTTAAAATTTAGTAACAGCTATCGTTAATACGAAGAATAATACAGCAAGCACGATAGTCGCTCTATGTAAGATCAAATCCATACCACGAGCTTTCTGTTTTCCAAAGAGTTGTTCAGCTCCCCCGGAGATGGCTCCTGATAGCCCAGCACTTTTCCCTGATTGTAATAAAACTACCACGATCAAAGCAAGCGAGACGATGATTAATAACGTCATTAATAATGTATTCATTGTTACACCTCCCGATTAGAACATCACAACACATATAATTTTACCAAATATAAATAGAACTGACAACAGTCTATCAATTTTAAAGTAGTTATCTAAATAATATCATATATTTTCTGATAATCTAGCGTTAAAATGAAATAAGAAAGATTTATTGGTTTATATTGTCAAATACATAGAGAATGGGAAAGATTAATCGTGAATAAAAAATTATTTGCAATGACAAGCATCATCCTGTTAGCGTTAATCGCTATCGTGTATTGGTTTACGCTTAAGGAAGAAACGAGACTACCATCGGACAATTGGAGCAGAACCTTTTCTGTGGAAACTCCTGCAAACAATTATTCCAGTTTTCAAGTTTTGAATAAGGAAAATGGTTATGTGATCACGCTTCGAAATTTTAAGGAGCAGGCAATTCTTTCCTGTGATTTAGATTTGAATTGTAAGGAAGCTCGCAGCCTGCCTTTATCTAGCTCGACGACGAATGTGTGGAGCAACGAGGCGGAATCCTATTTTATTAAAAACTATACGTTAATGCATGACAAGACGGAAATCGCTCAGGACGTAGAAAACTTCGTGAAATCCGGAGACGTGCTTGTCTACTGGACAAAGGACCAGCAGCTAACCGTAGTGGATAACGGACAGGAGAAGGCTTTTGATGTGACCGAGCCAATCTACGATGTGAAAATTATTGGGGATAACATATTGGCCATTACAAAGGAAAGCCAGGGAGATCGCTTCGCCGTCTATCATCTAGCAAACGAGCCGATTCAGCTGTTCCAGCTAACGAGCACAGCGAGTCTAGTATCCTCTATTCAAATGATCGAGCAGTCCCCAGCAGAGTTCCTGCTGCTCATGGATACAACCATGGTTTCCGGTGGTGCGAAGACAAAGGTCATCCAACAAGCTGCCTTTGACCTGTCGCCAAACCAAGCCATCCAGCTGTCGAAGCTAACGTTCCAGCACGAGGAGGACGGTCGCACACTAGATGATATTACGCATGCAACGCTGTTTCAGCAGGACGGACAAACGCTAATAGCCTTTACCGCAACCCGCGCCGGCAATAAAAACCAAGTGTTCCTTGGCGAGCTAGCTGGTGGAAAAGTGCTTGCCACCTCCTTAACGAAGGCAGGTACAAGATACGAGCGTCCCGTGATTCTCAATAAAGACGAGGTCGCTTTTCTAGAGATGAACGGCTCTCAAAGGTATTTAGTTTATGCCTCCTCCGAACCTAGTAAAATAGAGGAAAGTAAACAAATCGCGAAAGAGGACTACAAGCAGGCAGCCTACACCCAGTTCAGCAAATCCTTTAACGGCTTAATGCTCGTCCTATTCGGCTTTGCCTGGATCATCCTAGCCTTTGCGATCTCGTATATAAGCACGGCGGTTTTAAATCGCTTTAGATTTGAAAGAACGTACACGCTTGGATTTATCATTCATGTCGTATCTTTGTTGGTATTACAGATTTTCTTCCTGTACCGCTTTACAAAGGTGGAGACAACGATTGCGAACATCCCTTTCATCACAGAAAGCTGGCATTTCGTTGTTTTATTGGTAGCAGGAAGCTTGCTGTCGACCATTCCATTACTTCTGGCTCGCTATAAGCCGGAAGAAGATGATTACACGTATATGGTTATATATGCGACCTTTATGAATCTAGCCGTCCTGTTTTTCCTGGTCGGGCCGCATATCTTTTAAATATGAAAGAGAGCAGGAGTGGGTTCCTGCTCTCTTTTACTTTGGATAGGCTACTATGACCTCTCCATCCTTTGAAAGAGCCTGATAGGAAAAGGAATTCCATGTACCCTTCACGTCTAATAAAACAAATCTCTTTCCTGCGAGTTCAATAAAAGAAATATTCTTATATTCCTTTCCATTAGCCGTTATCACTAAATCATCAATTCGAGGATTTTCTATGGACATGAGAAGAATGTACCCATTTTCATACCCGCTTGCTTGCCAAGGAATTAGGGCATCTGTGTCTGAAAGAATCTCACCCACACTTGCTATAACCCCTCTTTGCCCGGAGTAATTAATCATCTTCCATGTACCCATCCAATTTTGCTTTAGCCTAGCGACGACCGTAATAGAATGCGGTATCCGATAAAACGCTAACCACTCTCCATCTTGCTGTATAATACCGTAAACCTCTTCCACGCTCGACGTCCAGCTTTTCGTGTTTCGCAAGACATCTTCCTCAGTGGGATCCTGGCTCCGGTTGTAAAATATGTAAGCGGTAAAGAGGGCAATTAAGGTAATCGCAATAAGAAGCTTTTTTATAGCTATCACTCTCCTATTTATAACTCTAATTTGTTAAATAATACTAAATTAGCGTTTGGAAGTATATAAAAGAATTTGATGAGGAGAGTAGGAGTGGGATTTACTCCGTATTTGGACGGGATTTAGGCTTTCTGCAAGGTTTATGCTTGTTTCCGCAAGGTTTGGCTTCATCTCCGCAAGGTTTCACTTCATCTGTGCAAGGTTCTCCTCTGTCTCCGCAAGGTTCCGCTCCATCTCCGCAAGGTTCTCCAAGTCGCCGATGCATCCTCCCTTTTTACGCAACACTACACCCCTTCTCTGCAAGACTTCAACCGCTTCAACCCGTTTGCGCAATACTTTCCCTATTTCCCGCAACACTTCTCCTCATTCTCGCAACTCTTTGCCCCATTTCTGCAACACTTCACTCCTTTGGCGCAACACTTACCTTATTTCCCGCAACGCTTTTATTTCCCGCAATACTTCTCCTCATTCGCGCAATACTTTGCCTCATCTCTGCAACACTTCACTCCTTTGGCGCAACACTTACATCATTTCCCGCAACTCTTTTATTTCCCGCAATACTTCCTCCCATTCACGCAACACTTTGCCTCATCTCATCAACACTTCACTCCATTGGCGCAACACTTACCTTATTTCCCACAACACTTCCTCCCGTTCACGCAACACCCACGTTTCTTGCAAGCTTCTCTCACCCCCCACAAAAAAACTCCTTAACACAAATGTGTTAAGGAGTTTTCACTAATCATTATTTTTTCAAGTTATAGAATGTATCTTTTCCTAGGTATTGAGCTGTGTTGTACAGTTGGTCCTCGATACGTAGAAGCTGGTTGTATTTTGCTACGCGGTCAGAGCGGGATGGTGCTCCTGTTTTGATTTGGCCAGCGTTTGTTGCTACTGCTAGGTCTGCGATTGTTACGTCTTCAGACTCTCCTGAACGGTGGGAGATTACTGCTGTGTAGCCAGCGCGTTTTGCCATTTCGATTGCGTCGAATGTTTCTGTAAGTGTACCGATTTGGTTTACTTTAACAAGGATGGAGTTGCCTACGCCTTGCTCGATTCCTTGTGCTAGTTTTTTCGTGTTTGTTACGAATAGATCGTCTCCAACTAGCTGAACTTTTTTGCCGATTCTATCTGTTAGAAGCTTGTGGCCAGCCCAGTCGTTTTCGTCTAATCCGTCTTCGATTGAGATGATTGGGTATTTATTGCTAAGCTCTTCGTACCAATCTACCATTTCCTCTGAAGTTTTCACTACGCCTTCTCCAGTTAGGTGGTATTTGCCGTCTTCTTTGTTGAATAACTCAGAAGCTGCAACGTCCATTGCAAGAAGGACTTCTTCCCCTGGTTTGTAGCCAGCTTTTTCGATGGCAGTCATGATTGTAGAAAGAGCTTCTTCGTTTGATTTTAAGTTTGGTGCGAATCCGCCTTCATCTCCAACAGCTGTGTTTAAGCCAGCATCTTTTAATACTGATTTTAGGCTGTGGAAGATTTCAGCGCCCATGCGTAGTGCGTGACGGAATGATTCTGCTCCTACTGGCATGATCATGAATTCTTGGATGTCTACGTTGTTGTCAGCATGCTCGCCGCCGTTTACGATATTCATCATCGGAACTGGAAGTTGCTTTGCGTTAAACCCGCCTAGGTATTGATATAAAGGTACATCTAAATAGTCTGCTGCAGCGTGTGCTACTGCGATAGAAACTCCTAGAATAGCGTTAGCTCCTAGGTTACCTTTGTTTTCTGTACCGTCTAGCTCGATCATGGCATGGTCGATTTCTACTTGGTCTAACACTGAGAAATTTTCTTCTAATTCTGCCGCGATTACGTTGTTCACGTTTTCTACCGCTTTTAATACACCTTTTCCAAGGTATCTTGATTTGTCGCCATCGCGAAGTTCTACCGCTTCGTATTCACCAGTAGATGCACCAGATGGTACGATTGCGCGGCCATATGCTCCGCTTTCTGTGAATACTTCTACTTCAACTGTTGGGTTCCCGCGTGAATCTAATACCTCACGAGCTTGAATTTGTGTAATAATTGGCATTTTCAACTCTCCGTTTCGATTAATGTTTTACCTGTCATTTCAGGCGGTGCTTCTATACCTAATAAGTGTAACATGGTTGGAGCCAAATCGGCTAAAATTCCATCTGTTCGAAGTGTCGCTCCTTTTTCGGTCACAATCACTGGAACAGGGTTGGTTGTGTGAGCAGTCATCGGATTCCCCTCGAGTGTCGTTACCTCATCGGAGTTCCCATGGTCTGCTGTAATGATGGCCTGGCCACCTTTTGCTAAAATAGCATCTACCACTTTACCAAGGCAAGTGTCCACTGCCTCGATTGCTTTTATAGTTGGCTCTAGCATACCGCTATGACCGACCATATCTGGGTTAGCAAAGTTTAAGATGATAGCGTCGAATTTATCTAATGCAATTTCACCTAATAAAGCATCGGTTAGCTCATAGGCACTCATTTCAGGCTTCAAATCATAGGTTGCCACTTTAGGAGAATTAATAAGAACTCGCTGTTCTCCAGGGAATGTCTCCTCACGGCCACCACTCATAAAGAAGGTCACATGTGGATACTTCTCCGTTTCGGCAATGCGAAGCTGTGTTTTATCACGAGCTGCCAGTACCTCACCGATTGTGTTCGATAAATCGACTGTTTCAAATACTACATCCGCGACCACGTCATCACTGTAATGTGTGAATGTCACGAATTTAAGATTTTTCGGATGCTTCTCGCTTAATGGGAAGCTATCGAATGAAGGCGTGTTAAGCGCCATCGATAATTGAATCGCACGGTCTGGGCGGAAATTAAAGAAGATGACCGCATCATTCGTATCAATCGTCGTAGCCGGCTGTCCATTTTGCTCAATGACAAATGGCAGGACAAATTCATCGGCGATATCCTGTTCATAAGAATCGAGAATCCCTTGCGTCGCGCTTTCCGCCGTTTTACCGACTCCATCAACCATTGCTTGATAAGCAAGAATGACACGCTCCCAGCGACGGTCACGATCCATTGCGTAGTAGCGTCCACTAATCGAAGCAAACCTACCGATGCCGATTTCCTTCATTTGCTTCTCTGTTTCCGCAACATAAGCGACAGAAGTACGTGGTCCAACGTCACGGCCATCTAAAAAGCCATGTACAAATACATCATCTAGACCTTGCGCCTTAGCAAGCTTCAACAAAGCAAATAGATGAGAATAATGACTATGAACACCGCCATCTGATAGTAAGCCCATTAAATGCAGCTTGCCACCCGTTTGCTTTACATGCTCAATTGCCGCTAACAGCTTTTGCTCTTGGAAAAATTCCCCGTCTCGAATCGATTTATGAATACGAGTCAGATTTTGATAGACGATTCTTCCGGCACCGATATTTAAATGACCAACCTCTGAGTTACCCATTTGTCCATCGGGTAGACCAACTGCCTCACCAGAAGCGATCAAGGTTGCATTCGGAAACTGGTTCCAGTAGCGATCGAAGTTTGGTTTTTTTGCATGAAATACGGCATTACCATACGTTTCGGGTCTTAGCCCGAAGCCGTCTAAAATAATTAGTGCAACTGGACTTTTAGGCATTTGCACCAGCCTCCAGTAATTTCACAAACGAATCTACCTGTAGGCTTGCCCCGCCAACTAGTGCACCATCGATATCTTCCTTAGAAAGCAATTCCACGATATTTTCAGGCTTCACGCTGCCGCCGTATTGGATACGCACTGCACTTGATACTTCTTCCCCGAAGCCATCTAAAATAGTCTCACGGATGGCACGACATACATCGTTTGCATCGTCAGCCGTAGCTGTCTTACCAGTTCCGATAGCCCAGATTGGCTCGTAGGCGATGATTGTGTTTTTCACTTGTTCCTCTGTTAAGCCTTCAAGAGCTGCGGTTGTTTGAGCGGAAACAATGCTTTCTGTTTCATTGCTCTCGCGCTGCTCCAATGACTCTCCAACACAAATGATTGGTGTTAAGTTATATTCGAAGGCTGCCTTCGCTTTTTTATTGACTGATTCATCGGTTTCATTGAAATATTGACGTCTTTCCGAGTGCCCAATCACGACATAGCTTACGCCGATATCCTGTAATTGGTGGCCGCTCACCTCACCAGTGAACGCACCTTCTTTTTCCTCATGCATGTTTTGTGCACCGATGGAAATGAAGGACCCCTTCGTCTCGTTCACTAAAGACTCTAGAAATAAAGACGGAGCGCATATGACGGCTTCTACATTCGTAGTGTCAATCTGTTTTTCTTTTAATTCGTTAGCAAATTGCTTTGCCTCTGAAAGTGATTTGTACATTTTCCAGTTTCCTGCGATTACTTGTTTACGCATAATAAAATCTCCTCCAATTACTTATCGTTTAGTGCCGATACGCCTGGTAAGTCCTTACCTTCCATAAACTCTAAGGAAGCTCCTCCACCAGTTGAGATATGGTCCATTTTATCTGCTACATCAAATTTTTCTACTGCAGCGGCTGAGTCTCCTCCGCCGATGATCGTATAGCCAGCAGTTTCTGCCATTGCTTTCGCAACACCCTTCGTTCCGTTTGCAAAAGCGTCCATTTCAAACACACCCATTGGTCCGTTCCAAATGATCAGCTTGCTGTCTTTAATAACTTGATCGTACAGCTTTACTGTTTCTGGTCCGATGTCCAAGCCCATCCAGTCAGATGGAATTTGGTCGACTGGGACAACCTTCGTGTTGGCATCCTTTGAAAACTCATCCGCAACGACTACATCGATTGGCAAATAGAAGTTCACGCCTTTTTCCTTCGCCTTTTCAAGGAAGGACTTGGCTAAGTCGATTTTATCTTCCTCTAAAAGAGAGGTTCCAATTTCATGACCTTGCGCCTTCGTGAACGTATAGGACAATCCACCACCGATTAGGATATTGTCTACCTTGTCCAATAAATGATCGATGACACCGATTTTATCCTTTACTTTCGCACCACCAATGATCGCCGTGAAAGGACGTTCAGGTGTGGATAAAGCCTTGCCAAGTACATCTAATTCCTTTTGCATCAAGAGTCCAGATACTGCAGGTAAAAGCTTTGCAATTCCTTCTGTTGTTGCATGCGCACGGTGAGCTGCACCGAATGCGTCATTGACATACACATCTGCTAACGAAGCAAAAGCTTTTGCTAGCTCTAGATCATTTTTCTCTTCTCCAGCGTGGAAGCGTACATTTTCTAATAAAACAATATCTCCCTCATTCATTGCTGAGATCGCTTGTTCTACTTGTTCTCCAATTGATTCATCTAATTTAGTTACAGGCTTATTCAATAGCTTAGCTAAATGCTCGCCAACCTTTGTCAAACGTAGCTCTTCCTTTACTTCCCCTTTTGGGCGACCCATATGGCTTGCAAGAATCACTTTCGCTCCTTGCTCGATTAAATATTGGATCGTAGGTAGTGCTGCACGAATACGAGTATCATCTGTAATGGCACCGTCTTCTACTGGTACATTGAAGTCTACACGACAAAAGACGCGTTTTCCCTTTAACGTTACATCGCTCATTGTTTGTTTTTCCTTCATGAAATAAGCCTCCTTATGTAATTGAATTGCCTACTAAAAAAAGAAGGAGCAAAAGGGGTAACCTTTGCTCCTTTACCCTCTTTTATTATAGAGGTTATTATACTTAAACGCTATCCAAACACTAATGTTTCTCGGTATCTAGCGAGAAATTATAACCCTTTTTTTGCCATTAATAATGCAAGGTCGATACAACGTGCAGAGTATCCTGATTCGTTGTCATACCATGCTAATACTTTAACAAGGTTATCTCCTAATACCATTGTAGATTGACCATCTACTGTAGAAGAAGCAGTGTTGCCGTTATAGTCGATTGATACTAATGGAAGCTCGTTATATTCAAGAATTCCTTTTAGTTCATTTTCAGCAGCTTTACGAAGCACGCCGTTTAACTCTTCTACTGTTACTTCTTTGTCTAGCTCTGCTACAAAGTCAACTAGAGATACGTTTGGTGTTGGTACACGAACAGCCATACCATCTAATTTACCTTTTAGCTCAGGAAGAACCTTCGCTACTGCAGCTGCTGCTCCAGTTGTTGTAGGAATCATAGATTCAGATGCTGCACGAGCACGACGGTAGTCGCTATGTGGCAAGTCTAGGATACGTTGGTCATTTGTGAATGAGTGAATTGTTGTCATCATTCCGCGTTTGATACCAAAGTTATCTTGTAATACTTTCGCCACTGGTGACAAGCAGTTTGTTGTACAAGAAGCGTTTGATACTACGTGATCTGTTTCTGGGTTGTATTTATCTTCATTTACACCCATAACGAATGTTGGCATGTTGTCTTTTGCAGGAGCAGAAAGAATAACTTTTTTAGCTCCTGCTTCGATATGCTTACCAGCTTTTTCAACTGTGCTGAATACACCCGTAGATTCGATTACGATGTCTACTCCAAGGTCTTTCCAAGGAAGTACTGAAGGATCCTTTTCAGCGAATACTTGAATGTTTTTCCCGTTTACTACTAGGTATTCACCTTCTGAAGTGATATCTGCATTTGAGATACCGTGTACAGAATCATATTTTAATAAATGAGCAAGCATCGCTGCATCTGTTAAGTCATTGATTGCTACTACTTCTAAATCCTTTTGCTCTAATGCTTCTCTGAAAACTTTACGTCCGATACGTCCAAATCCGTTAATAGCTAATTTTACTGTCATAATAAAATTCCTCCTAAATGTTTTTTGGGATTACTTTCATCATTTCATTGGCGGCACCTTCATCTGTTACGAGAACAGTTTGCAATGGAGCCTGCTTGAAATAAGAAATAAGCGCGTTGGCTTTTTTTGCCCCGCCTGCGACTGCAAGCAGATGCTCTATATGCTGAAGCTGATTTAATTGAACACCGATTGTGCGAATATGGTGAACAGCTTCACCGTGATTGTTGAAATAATAGCCAAACGACTCACTGACTGCGCCTCTACTTGTTAGAAGCTCAATCTCCTCGTCACTCGAACTTCTTCTCTTGGCCATCTCTAATGCATCGCCTATTCCATGAATAATGATGTTTGTCCTTTCATAAAGGTCCATCATTTCTTGGATAAAAGGCTCCTTCTTCATCGTCATATATGCCTCTTCGCTTAAGCGATCCGGTATATATAACGTCCGGTAGGTTCCATTCATCTTGCTAGCAAACAAAGACGCAATGGTATTTGCTTGTAGCCTGACATCCTTCCCTACCCCTCCTCTTGCCGCAATAAACAACAAATCCTTCCATCTGGACGATTCGGTCATGGCATGGGAGATGGATGCAATCGTTGATCCACCAGTAACTGCAACGATGTATTCATCCAGTAAAATACTCTCTAAATACTTTGCTGCCTCCTGGGATAAAAGCATAGATGTGTTAGTATCAGTATCTACATTTCCCGGAACAATAATCACATCTTTTATATTTAAATATTTCTTTAACATTAGCTCCATTTGTGATCGACCAGACCACATACGGACTACTTCTTTTAAATCTATCAAAACCTCATTGCCCTCTGCTGTAATAGCCGCTCCCTCACGAGAAACCTCTATCAAGCCTTGAGTCCTTAGAGCATCCAATTCCTTACGAGTTTCACGCTCCGTTAAGTCTAGCTGTTCTCCAAGAACCCGACGGCCAATACCTCTGGTCAGCTGGATAGTTTGGAGAATACGATACCTCTTCTGAAGCAGCTCACTCATCTCTGGCATTAGCTTTAGCTGTGCACTTAGAAAAGAATCCATTTGTCACATCCCACGCTAGTGGTGACATATTTGTCCCACATGTATTAAAAATGTCCCATCTACTCAAAAAAAATTTAATTTCTATAATCATAATACTTTAATATATTCCAAATAGCAATATATGTGTTTGGAAGCATTATTTTTCTAATGCTTCCAGCAGCGTCACATAGTCGAGATTCCCGTACTGTATGATCTCCCCTTGGTATTCCACAACCGGAATCATGAGCATAAATTTTTCGTGCAGCTGATCATCTTCTTCTATATTATGCTCCACTATTTGAAATGGCACGTCCTCCTGTACCAGCTTCAGCATCATTCTTCCGTCCTCACATAAATGACAGCCTGGTCTTGTATAGAAATGGACAATCATATTCTGTGCCCCCCCATCGTTTAGCTTCTCTCATTATAAACTTTTAACCTATTAAAAGCGTGCCGAATGTGTCGCATACAAAATATTCCTTAAAAGGTAAAATAGAAGAGCGTGAGATTAGAATAGAATATTATATCTGAGTGGAATTAATTTTACTTTTACATCGAACTATTTAGAGAGAATAAGGAAGTTTAAATGCTGTTTTATGAGAATGTAGAGTTGATTTCCGCTCTAGGCGAACGCTTTCCGTGGGGTGAGCGATAAGCCATCACCCATCGCTAACGCGCGTGGTTGTGATGTCTTATCTGTCTCACTCATCCCTACTTATGTCGTCGCCTGCCGCTTCAATCAATATAAAGAAAGTGTTCGTGTTTGATTGGTAAATGGCTATTCCACTAGGACTTTATTGGGTAATTCACTTTCTACTTAAATAAAACGATACTTTTCATTTATTCGTTCGTCTATTGCACTAAGGGGGTCAGGAGATGGAAATGGAACAGCTATATAGAGATCACAGCGACCGGGTTTACGGCTATATTTATTTACTTGTCCGTCATAAAGAGAGTGCCGAGGACCTGACACAGGAAACCTTTTACAAAGCATTTAAGGGATATGCTTCCTTTGATAAGCAAGCTTCCCCTGCTACGTGGATACTAAAAATCGCTCGCAATGTTACGTATGATTATTTTAGAAGAAAACGAGTCGTTCAATTTTTTTCATTTGAAAAGAATCATGATATAGAAACAAAGGAGCTTTCCCCAGAAGGTCACATCGAACGAAAAGAAAAGCTGACACGGATGTATGATTCCTTACGCTTACTAAAGAAGGATTATCAAGAGGTGATCATTCTGCGAAAAATCCAGGAATGCTCCATCCAGGAAACTGCCTTCATCCTGGGATGGACCGAGGCAAAGGTCAAGATGAAAATGATGCGTGCACTCGAGGCGCTAAAAAAGGAATTTCATCAAAAAGGAGGTTATGTAAATGGAACCGTCAAAGGAATTTGATGAGCTTTTTGAGGAGATGAAGCACGTCGAACGATCTAATGAAGCAAGACGAAATACATGGCTAGCGATAAAGGAACGAACGGAACAGAAAAAACGAAGAATATTTCCCGGCGTCCTTGCATTAGCAGCTATAGCCGTTGCCTCCTTTTTCCTTATTACAAATTTAATGGTCCCATCAGAAACCGAGCAAACAGCCCAGCCCCTTACGAACGAGGAAGTAATTATGGCAGTCATTGAAAAAGAATATAATGGGCCGGATATGGAACTGGAACGCTTACTACGGGCATGGTTTGACCTACAAAGTAAAACCCCTACAAAGAACCAGGAGGAGTACAATAAGCTGCTAGAATCAAAGGAAAACAAAGACTTTATTAATTATTATTACAAGAGCTTTGGTGATTATTTCACAAAAGATATGATGGAACAGGCTATTAGCACTGTCATGGTGTTCAAATATAATTCCCAATTAATAGACAGTAATTTAGACATGCAATTAGAGAAGGTACAGATTAAACAGGACAAGGATCATCCAACTATTTATCGTGCTACCGTAGAGGTTTCCTTGACAAACAATAAAGGGCAGAAAATCTTTCACACGTTAAAAGAAGAATATATCTTTTCTAAAAAAGAGCCTAGAAAAATAGGAAGATATAACGGAATGGTATCTCTAGATGGCAAACATCTATATGATATCATCCTAAATTTTGATGCCTATTTTAATAACAGGAAGCCGGCTATCGATGTTTCGTTCGATTCCGTTTGCTTTAATGGGAGAACTGGCTCCAAGCAAATAAACGGCTGTACAACAGACACAGTTCAAATAAATGAAATAATGGAATCCATTAACGATTTACCTATTCAAGAGGTTACCGAGGAGGAAAGCAGCTGGAGAACCGAATTACTCCCTCAAGTAGATAGTTATCAAATCTATTTAACTACCGAAGCCGATCAAGGCCACACGTTATATACCGTGACCCTTTATGATGATGGTAAGCTATTATACGCTCCGGGATTTGACTTAGGAGTTACAGGTGATATCACGATAGGCTCTCATCGAGATGTCTACAAGAAGGTTATCCAAATGCTTAAGAAGTTTGCAGAGACAGATTAGCAGAAAACCAACTATGTCAAATAATGGTTTAAACGAGCTAGGCTATGGCTAGCTCGTTTTATCTTTGTTTTTCTTCCTATAAAAATAACGCCACGTATAAAAGATAGCCCAAAACGCCAAAAGAACAAAAAACTGATAGTTTGTATCACTATAATTAATCATAAGGATTAATATTATAAACGTTGGTATAGCTAAATAACACCACACTCTTACTTCCTTGTTTTTAAAACTTAATTCAAACCGTTCACTCATAGACCCCACCCCATTTGCCGCCTACCTTCACCAGCTGGCTAGTTTACCTGAAATTCCTAGCGTTTTAATTTACGACAATCATTCCATGGATTACTACAATCACTGCTTAGTTTACGACAATACCCTCGTAGATTACTACAATCCAATTCCATGTGCTCTCTCGGGTCAATTTTTACGACAATCTCTCCATGGATTACTACAATCAATGCTTAGTTTACGACAATACCCTCGTAGATTACTACAATCCAAATCCATGAGCTCTCTCTGATCAATTTTTACTACAATCACTCCACGGATTACTACAATCACAGCGTAGTTTACGACAATACCCTCGTAGATTACTACAATCACAGCGTAGTTTACGACAATACCCTCGTAGATTACTACAATCCAATTCCATGTGCTCTCTCTGATGAATTTTTACGACAATCACTTCATGGATTACTACAATCATTGCCTAGTTTACGACAATGCACTCGTAGATTACTACAATCAAATTCCGTGGGCTCTCTCTGATGAATTTTTACGACAATCACTCCACGGATTACTACAATCACGGCTTAAATTACTACAATCCCGCCATACTTTACTACAATCCAAATCCACAACCCCAATCCCTCTCCAAAGACTACAAAAAAAGAAGAGCATTTAGCTCTCCTCTTCATTTTCTAAACCTTTAACACAAACTCTGCTTCGCCTTCGTTGATGTTGCCTGTTTTTTCGAAGCCGAGGCTTTCATAGAGCTTGATGGCTATTTCGTTTTCTGGCTCCGTTGATAAATAGATGGAATTGCAGCCGTCCAATTGCTTCATTTCATCCAGCACTAGCTCTACTGCTTTTCTGCCGTAGCCTTTTCCTTGGCTTTTATGATCGATCATAAAGCGGCAGATCCAGTAGTTTGCAGTTTCTTCATCAAACCCGTACATGGCAAAGCCAATGAGCTTGTTCTCTGCTTCGATACCTTTTATAATCCATCCAGTTTCATAGACTGATTGGGTGATGGATAATGCGTTGGAGGCAACAAATTTCTCTACTACGGTTCCTTTGCCATCCTCGTTAGTTGTGAGAAGGACCGTTTTCAGCCAGTTATCCTTATTTATTTCTACTAGTTTCATTCCATTTCCCCGTTTCTTTTGTTAATCTCTCTGCTTTTTTCTTTTACCATTTACCATTCTAGATAGGAGGAAGATGACTAGAAGGATAATGATTATGGTTGGAATAGAGATACTGTCCTGTAGGCTGTTACTCGTATAGGGCTGTGGCTTCGTTAGCCCCTCCGAAATACCGTAATGCTTAGAAACCTCATTGGACAAAGCCTGATAGGTGGAGATTACAGCCTCATCGATTAGACCCTGGTTTAAATAAGGCATCGTATACCGATCGATTATCTGATCTATTTTGGCATCTGAAAGTGCTTTTTCCAAGTCACGGTCCACTGTAATCTCTACTGCCGGACCTCCCCCGTTAATCGGATCCGTCTCGATTAAGAATAGTAAGCCATTCTTATTTCGTACACTTCCTATTTGGTTCTCTCGTATGATGTCCATGTTAAATTCACTTGCCGACTGGTCTCCTACATGCTCGATAATCATCACAACCAGCTGAGCGGTCGTTCCTTTTTTTAATTTTTCTCCCAGTATTTTTACTTCCTGCTTCGTTTCTTCTGTTAAAAAGTTCTCTTCATCTACTAAATAGGTATCCTTTGATATATCTCCAGCAGCCCCTGTACTTAAAGGAGAGAACAACAAAATAAGGAAGGTTATAACTAGCAGATGTATTATTTTTTTCAACAGTGCCATTCCCCTTTCAGCCTGCAGTCTTATCATTTTTATTTTATTCTGATAAGTTAATTATATTATACATGAATTATGACTATTAGAAGTCCCTTTTACGAGTTTAATATAGGAAAAGAGTGGTAATGATATAGATTAGACAGTAAATAAAGGAGGTAAACAAATGGACCAAGTACATAACGAGGATTTAACACCAAAAGAAGCCATTGATGCACTGGAGCAGATTCAAGGAAAATTCCCTGGAGCGAGGCGCGCACACGCTAAGGGGGATATGTATGAGGCAACATTTCTTCCAAATGGGAATGCTGTACCCTATACGGTTGCACCCCATCTTCATAGAGAAGCAATTCCTGCTACTGCTCGATTTTCCAATAGCCCCCCTAACCCTGCCTCCGTCGATTATCTTGTTCCCGCCAAAGGGCTCGCCGTTCAATTTGAGCTACCCGATGGAAGCTTCACCAATTTAGTGAGCTCTACTGTACCGATGTTCGTCACAAGCAGTCCTAGAGAGTTTATAGATATGATCGAAATATTTACGGATAAAAAAACTGGGATTAAAACGATTGACCGGGCCATTAATATGGTTGAGCTAGTTTCTAAAAAATATCCACATAGCAAAGAGGTCATTCAAATCATTAAGGAGCAGGCAAAGCAGCCACCAACGAGCTACGCTGAGCTTCACTACTATCCTATCCACGCCTTCTATTTCGTTAATAAAGACGGCGAACGCCAAGCAATCAAATACGAATGGGTCCCAGTTGATGAAACAAAAGATTCTACTCTAACAAGCAAATCGATTTCAGCCAACTATTTGACGGAGGAGCTCGACGACCGATTAAAACGGGGGCCAGTCCAGTTTGATCTGTTCATCCGCTTAGCAGAGGAAGGGGATAACCCAAACGATGCGACGGATACGTGGCCAGAAGATAGAAGAAAAGTGAATATAGGTCGTTTGGAAATTAGAAATAAAATACATCCTAAGAAAGACATTGTTTTCGACCCAACGATTGTTCCAAAGGGAATCGAGCTAACGGACGATCCCATACTACACTTTCGAAGTGGAGCATATGCTGAATCATATGAGAGGAGAAGTAAAAATGAATAAGAAAGCCCCAAACACATAGTAAATGAGCATAAAAAAACACTCGAACGGATTCGAGTGTTTCTAGCTGTTATGGACGCCCTCGGAGGGAATCGAACCCCCATCCCAAGAACCGGAATCTTGTGTCATATCCATTAAACTACGAGGGCAAGCGACCTTTCTATTATACAAATGGTATAGGAATAATTCAAGTAAACATTTCAAAGCTTAATATTTGACCTTCCTTGACCATTCCATGTATGATAAAGTTACAACTGAGGCAGAATTTCTCAGTACACACTAAAAAAACACTAACAATTACCTTGAAGGAGGCAATCCAGGATGAATTTAATCCCTACAGTTATTGAACAAACAAATCGCGGCGAGCGTGCGTATGACATTTATTCTAGATTATTAAAAGACCGCATCATCATGCTTGGTAGCGCGATTGATGACAACGTATCAAACTCGATCGTTGCACAGCTTTTATTCCTAGAAGCAGAAGATCCAGAAAAAGATATCTCTATCTATATCAATAGCCCAGGCGGAAGTATTACAGCAGGTATGGCTATCTACGATACAATGCAATTCATTAAACCAGACGTACAAACTATTTGTATCGGTATGGCAGCATCAATGGGTGCTTTCTTACTTACAGCTGGAACAAAAGGCAAACGCTATGCACTTCCAAATGCTGAGGTTATGATTCATCAACCACTTGGTGGAGCTCAAGGGCAAGCAACGGAAATCGAGATTGCAGCAAAACGTATTTTATACCTACGCGACAAGCTAAACCAAATTATGGCTGAACGTACTGGTCAACCGATTGAAGTCGTTTCAAAAGATACAGATCGCGATAACTTCATGCCAGCAGAGCGTGCATTAGAATACGGTCTAATCGACCATATCATTTCACGTAGCGACATGAAAAAAGATTTAAAATAATATAATATAAATCCAAGGCGGTGATTCTCTGCCTTGGATTTTTTTATAAAAAGATGAAAGGTTGTGTTCCATTTGCTATATACAATAAGTTCTCTGTTAATCATATTATCCTTAGTCATATACATCGTAAGTCTACAAAGTAAAATAAAAAAATTAGAAGCACGACAGACCCTTCCGTTTAAAGGAGACAAAGCCTTAGAAAAACAAATCGTAGAGATGAATAATAATGACAGCAGCCAGGTTGAAATGGTCAAGCTTGTTCGGAACGAAACAGGCTTGGGACTAGTTTCTGCCAAAAAATATGTAGATAAAGTGCTTAACCACATTTAATGACATTCTACAAAAAAAGCTGTTATCTAATCCAAGCGGACTAGATAACAGCTCTTTTTCTTTATTCAGCATTAGAAATGAACTTAACTAATGATTCCACAGCTTCCTCTTCATCAGAGCCTTCAGCACTCAAAGTAACAGTAGCGCCCTTGCCAATCGCAAGGCTCATGATTCCCATGATACTTTTAGCGTTTACCTTTTTGTCATCTTTTTCAAGAAACACATCTGCTATAAAACGATTCGCTGCTTGTACAAATAAAGCTGCTTGTCTCGCTTGTAGTCCTGATTGTAATTTTACTTCGACCTGTTGTTCCGCCATAATCCTTAGCCCCATTTCTTTAAATTGATTCGCCTCTTCTTAAAGCATCTGCTATTTCATCCAGCTTACGCAAGCGATGGTTAACACCTGATTTACTTACAGTTCCAGTGGATACCATGTCGCCTAGCTCCTTTAGGGTTACATCCTGATACTCGACACGAAGACGGGCAATTTCTCGAAGCTTCTCAGGCAATTGGTCCAGCCCGATTGCATTATCGATAAAACGGATGTTATCCACTTGTCGGATAGCTGCACTGATGGTTTTGTTCAGATTGGCCGTTTCACAGTTGACCAAGCGATTGACACTGTTCCGCATGTCTCGGATGATTCGCACATCCTCAAATTTTAAGAGGGCACGATGTGCTCCAGCGATGCTTAAAAAGTCAGAAATTTTTTCTGCTTCCTTTAAATATGCCACAAAACCTTTTTTACGTTCAATGGTTTTTGCATTTAATTCATAAAAGTTCATTAAATCGACTAATGCGTCGCTATGTGTTTTATATAAGGAGTAAATTTCTAAGTGATAAGAGGAAGTTTCTGGATTATTGACAGAGCCTCCTGCTAAGAAAGCTCCACGTAGGTAAGCTCTTTTACAGCAGTTCTTTTTGACAAGCTCCTGTGAAATCGAATACTCAAATTCAAAGCCTTCCTTCAAAATCATTAAATCCTCTAGTAGCCTCTTGGAGCCTTCTCTTACTCGGCAAATATAGACATTATTCTTTTTAAGACGCATCTTTTTACGAACAAGTACTTCCACGTTCAGCTGATACAATGATTTGATCAACGTGTACAGCCTTCGGGCAATCGCCGCATTTTCGGTTTGGACATCCAAGCTAAGCATTTTGTTGCTAAAAGAAAGAGAACCATTCATACGGATGAGCGCTGAAAGCTCTGCCTTCGAACAGCAAGGCTCAGCCTCCTCCTGTGTCATCTCTTTTTTTGTTTCAGAAGCAAACGACATATAACGTTTCCCCCTTTCTTGCAGAGCCTCTCTATTGTTTGAATCCTTTTTGGCCTGCATATTCGTAAAGCCATTCCGCTACTTTTATCGCATCATGACGGACAGCGCCATTATATACGATGGAAATGTCCTTCTTAACGATTTCTATGTCTAGTGTTTCTAATTTCTCTATATCAATTTTAACGGGAGAAGCCTTCTCCTGCTTATATAAATACTGAACATTTTCAGGAATTTCCTCATTACTTATCAACAAAGAGTCTATAAAGTTCTCGCCTACATGGTCGATCAATGCTTCTACATGATCATACGCAGTATAGTTATTCGTTTCTCCAGCTTGTGTCATCAGATTGCAAATGTACACTTTTTTAGCCTTCGAACGGATGACTGCCTTACGAATATCCTCGACTAAGAGATTAGGCAAAATACTAGTATAAAGGCTACCAGGTCCAATTGCTATAATATCCGCTTGGCGGATTAGGTTAATTGCCTCTGGCAGTGGCTTTACATCGTCAGGAGTAATAAATACCTTTTCTATCTTTTTCCCATAGTCCGGTATTTTAGATTCCCCTGTAACAATAGTTTTATCCTCAAATTGTGCATGGAGTGTGACTAGCTGATTGGCAGCAGGAAGCACTTTTCCATGAATATTTAAAACACGGCTCATTTCCGTGATTGCATGTGCAAAATCTCCTGTAATCGAGGTTAAAGCAGTAATCATTAGATTGCCTAAGGAATGTCCCTCGAGTTCGCTGGAATTAGTAAAGCGAAACTGAAACATTTCTTCTACGAGCGGCTCTACCTCTGATAAGGCTGCTAAGACGTTACGGATATCACCAGGTGGTGGAATATCATAATCATCTCTTAATCTACCGGAGCTCCCTCCGTCATCTGCAACTGTAACAATGGCAGTAATATCTAATGGAAGTTTTTTAAGTCCTCGAAGCAAGGTAGATAAGCCAGTACCACCACCAATGATGACTATTTTTTTACGGTGTTTTGTACGACCCATTAAGTCATTCCTTCCTGATAGTAACATCTCTATGAGTTATTACTGTTTCATCGTCTTCCTTAAAAACCTTACCGAAATATTCTGCTAGTGTGACAGAACGGTGTTGACCGCCCGTACAGCCAAAGGCAATAACAAGCTGCGTCTTGCCTTCTCGCTTGTATTGCGGAATCATAAAGGCAAACAAGTCTTTTAGTTTTTCGATAAGCGTCTTCGTATCTGCCCATTTTAAAACGTAGCTAGAAACCTCTTCATTTAGTCCTGATTTTAAGCGAAGCTCCTCGATATAATACGGATTTGGAAGAAAACGAACGTCAAAAACCAAATCTGCATCAATAGGAATTCCGTGCTTAAATCCAAAGGACATAACGTTCACTGTAAAGACCTGGCTTCCATTTGTCGAAAATTCCTCTTGAATTTTTTCTCGAAGCTCGCGTGGCTTCATCTTGGATGTATTATAAATAAATTGTGCTCTGCCTTTTAAGTCAGAAAGAAGCTCTCTTTCCTTTTTTATACCTTCTAATGGCAATCCTGCATTTGCTAACGGATGGGAGCGTCTTGTTTCCTTATATCTTCGGACAAGAACCTCATCCTGTGCATCCAAAAACAACACCTTTGGAGTTACCGAGGTTGCTTCTTGAAGCTGGTTAACGGAGTCAACGAGTGAATGAAACATTTTCCCTCCACGCAAATCCATTACCGCTGCTATATTTCGCGGTTGCTGATTTGACTCAATCATTAGCTTGATAAAAGTGCTTAGGAGCTCAGGAGGAAGATTGTCTATGCAATAATAGCCTAGGTCTTCAAAGCTTTGGATAGCTACTGTTTTTCCTGCTCCTGACATTCCAGTAATGATGACTACTTCTGTTTCTGGCTTCTGCTGAGTTTCCACTATCTATTTATCCTCCCATGAATGTTGAATAGTTTCACTGATTAATGCGAAATCTGGAGTATATACAAAAGTACCGTATTGCATACCCTTTTCCTTTACAGCAAACAATAGATTTGTTCGATCTCCCTCTGCCATCGGTAGATGTGCTAAATCTTCAACCGGGTGCCATTCGAGCACACCTTCTTTAGTTTCTTTATATGGAGTTCCTTCTATATCTGTTCCGATAAAGGTAAATAACATCCATTCATCTAGACGTTTCCCATCCTCTTCAATGAGCATTGTATAGATTCCCTTTAAATGTGGATTGATCGGTACAGTGTTTGTCTCTTCCGTAAACTCACGAACAGCAGAAATAAGAATAGATTCTCCTTCCTCCATTTTTCCGCCTGGTGCAACATACCAGTTTCTACGTGGTTTCTTTAATAACAAAACTTTGTCGTCTTTACAAATAAGTAAATTAGCGATTCTTTGCACGTATGGTCACTCCATCTGTCTGTAGTTACCTTATATTATACATGAATTTGCACAAAAAGAGGCTGCTTCACGATTTAAATCGCAAAACAGCCTGTTCAAATCTTGCATATATAAAAAGGGGGTCAATTTATATACTTTACTATACACTTAATATGTTTCAGAACAGTTACAGTTAAATTAAGATAAAATTAAATTAAATATTTGATGTGTTTTTATCTTTTAAATGCTCAATATAGTGCTGAGCTGATAAAGCTGCTACACTACCATCACCTGTTGCTGTGACAATTTGACGAAGCATTTTATCACGAACGTCCCCTGCCCCAAAGATACCAGGTACTGCTGTTTCCATTTTCTCGTTTGTAACGATATAACCATTTTCATTTAAGATGCCAAGGCTATGAAATGGTTTTGTAAGTGGTAGCATTCCAACATATACGAATACACCGTCTGTTGAAAATTCTTTTTCGGAACCATCCACTGTGGATACTAAAGTAACGCTAGAAACCTTACCGTCTGTTCCGTGTATTTCTTTTAATGTTGTATTCCAAATAAAGTCTATTTTTTCGTTAGCAAAAGCTCGGTCCTGTAGAATTTTTTGAGCGCGAAGCTTATCTCTACGATGTACGATTGTTACTTTGTTCGCAAACTTAGTTAAGAAAGCACCCTCTTCAACTGCAGAGTCCCCGCCTCCAACTACTACTAGGTCTTTCCCTTTAAAGAAAGCACCATCACAAACTGCACAATAGCTTACCCCACGTCCACCAAGCTCTGTTTCCCCGGGAATACCCATTTTTTTGTATTCAGCTCCTGAAGAGATGATAACAGCTAATGCTTTATATTCTTTACCGCTTACTTTTACGGTTTTATAGTCTCCGTTATCGACTACTTCGGAAACGTCACCATATGCATATTCTGCACCAAATTTTTTCGCATGATCGAACATTTTAGTAGAAAGCTCAGGTCCTAAGATTGTTTCAAATCCTGGGTAGTTTTCTACCTCTTCTGTATTAGCCATTTGGCCGCCTGGAATTCCACGTTCAATCATTAGAGTGGAAAGGTTTGCACGGGAAGTATATACAGCTGCTGTCATACCTGCTGGGCCCGCTCCTATAATAATCACGTCATATATATTTTCAGTTGTCATCGATAATTCCTCCTACGTACTACATACCAACAATCTAACTAATTTTGTACCCTTCATCAACTAATATGCTTAGGAGTCAGAAAAAGGTAAGAATTGGATTAGCTCGTTGACATATTTCGTGAGCGTTGCTGTAGTGATTCCGTATTGCTCCGCATATTGTTTTTTCGTCACGTTTTTCATTCGTGAGGATACGAACATATACTCAGTCGCTGCTGCCAAAGCACGCGGATTTTTAAAGCCATACCCTTTTTCTAGCGCACGCTCTACTAGCACAAACCACATTTGTAATAACAGTGTCTCTGACTGCTCCAGTGACTTGTTGTTGTCATAAAGTAAATCCGTAGCTGCAATGGCTCTCAAAAATGCTTTTTCTGCCGGAGATTTCTCATCGAATTTATGCCCAAGAGAATTAGCTAAAAACAATTTCTCCATTGTAGTCAGTTCCTCCACTACAATCCACTTAGGGTGTGCGATAATTTCCTGGCGATGACGAGACTTCCCTAACAGATAGAAGCCAAAAATACGTTCACTAATATTTTTGTTTTCTAGCTTTTCTAAGATTAAATTCTTTTGTTCCTCGTTATTTGGCTCTACTAGCTCCTTCATTTGTGGGAGCCACGGCTCGAAGCCTGCTTTTTCTGGATCCAGCTTTAAAAGCGCTTTCCACGCATTACGCGCCACTTCCTCATGCCCTGCAAAATAAGCAGAATGCGAAAGCCAAAAATAGAAGCCTGGATCTGCTTCAAATCCTTTTCGTTGAATGCTTCTCAACCATTTAAAGGCTTGTTCATATTTCCCTATCAACGCAAAAGTCGCACCTAGCTTATAGCGATGCTCGATAAAATAAGGATTTATTTTAGATAAAAGAGCTGTGATTTCCTCAAGCTCCTCGTTATTTTTTTCATAGTAGTGAATAACGGCCAAGTTACATAATGCATGGATATTCCCTTGGTTCTCTCGTAATACCTGATGCAGTAATGCTTTAGCCTGTTCTTCCTCTCCTAAATAAAAATAAGCAAGCGCTAGGTTATTGAACGCTGCCCAAAAATCCGGATGGTTTGCAATGATCGATTCTAGCAGCTCAACTGCTTCTACAAATTTACCCTGCTCCATAAAGCGTCGGGCTTTTTCTTGAAGGAAAAGCGCCTCACTAGAGGGGGTATCCAGCTGAAGGTTTACGATATCCTCCTGCTCGGTGAAATCAATGATTTCCATTGCTTCCTCCATATATTCTCCGTTAACTTCCTTTTCTAAATAGATTTTGGCAAAGCGATTTGCCTCTATAAAGTTTCCCAAATGAGCGTTTACCTCAGCTAAAAAGAAAATGATATCTCCTTCGTTCGGATCTAGTGAATACGCGCTTCTCAATAGCTCATGAGCGTAATCATAGTTATCGAACTCCATTTGGAGGATCCCATATTGCAATAAGATCATTGGTTCGTCTGGGCTTAAATCAGTTGCTCGCTTTAAATATTTTTGTGCTTTTTGTAACTCATCTTTTTGAAGCTCATCTAATGCTTTTTTATAGTAATATTCGCCAGTCGGCAAAAATGAAATTATATTTTCTTTGTCTAGTTTCTTACTTCTTTTTTTATTCAAGATACTCCTCCGAAAAATAATAAGGAACGTTACGGAAACGCTCCTTATTAGTATATTTTCAGTATATCATAAAGTATTATTTTTTATCTGCTTTCGCTTCATGTCTTTTTTGTAACACCTGTAATAAATCATAGTAGCTGACTTTTTGGTTTTGCAATAAAACAAGCAAGTGATAAATGAGATCTGCAGCTTCCCATTTCAGCTCCTCTGCATCATTGTTCTTAGAGGCTATGATTACCTCTGAGGCTTCCTCCCCGACCTTCTTGCAAATTTTATCGACACCTTTTTCAAACAAATAAGTAGTATAAGCACCTTCTGGCATTGTTTGTTGACGTTCTTCGATTGTTTTAATCAATTTAGTCATTACATTATAGCCAGACGCCTCCTCGAATTGTTCTAGGCTCTTATGGAAGCATGTCTCTTCTCCCGTATGACAAGCAGGTCCACTAGGCAGCACTTCTAGTACGAGTGCATCGGAGTCACAGTCCGTTTGAATGGATACGACCTTCTGAGTATTTCCGGACGTTTCTCCCTTATGCCAAAGCTCTTGTCTGCTTCGACTGAAGAACCATGCCTCTCTCGTCTCCACTGTTTTTTCATATGCCTCTTCATTCATATATGCAAGCGTTAAAACCTCTCTTGTAACGGCATGCTGTACAATTACTGGGATTAGTTCTTTATCGTCAAATGTTAATGTAGCCATATTCTTACTCCCCTTCAAGGCTTGCTCAATTACTTATTGTTTGTAGCGCCTCTTTTAATGTAAAACGATTGTTGTATAATGCTTTTCCTGTGATTACTCCGCTAACGCTGGAAATTTTAGAGAGTTCCGCAACTGCCTCGATGTCCTCTAAGGAGCTGATTCCTCCTGATACAATAATCGACAGGCCAGTCGCTTCTGCTAGCTCTTTGTTCGCCTTTAAGTTTGGTCCTTGCAATGTTCCATCAGTCGCAATGTCTGTAAAAATAACGTATTTCGCACCTTTAGAGGCAAAGTATTGCCCTACTTCAATGGCTGACTGGCTAGACGTTTCTAGCCAGCCATGCGTTGCTACCATGCCATCCTTCGCATCTAACCCAAGGACGATTCGATCACCGCCATACTCTTGAATCAGATCGGCAACAAGCTCTGGCTGTGAAATGGCAAGACTACCTATAATGACACGATTGACCCCGTGATCAAGATAGTAGCTCACATCCTCGCTAGATCGTATTCCTCCGCCTATTTGAACGTTAACCGGTAGCTCTTTCGCAATACGGATAACCTCCTTGGCATGAATCTTTTCGCCATCCTTTGCCCCGTCTAGATCAACCAAATGAATCCAGGTTGCCCCTTCATCGACAAACTTTTTTGCCATATCAAATGGAGAGTCACCATATATAGTTTCTTGTTCATAATCCCCTTGATACAGGCGTACACATTTACCGCCCTTCATATCGATTGCGGGATATACTTGTATTGAGCTCATGAAATTCCTCCTTATGTAAGTAGACCCTTTGTAGAAGGAACACCCTTCACTCGATCATCTATTGTAATGGCATCGTCGATTGCTCGAGCAAGTGCCTTGAAAATCGCTTCAATCATATGGTGGGTATTCGCTCCGTAGTGAACAATGACATGGACGTTCATACGAGCCTCTAAAGCAAATTTCCATAGGAATTCGTGAACCAGCTCCGTATCAAAGTTCCCTACCTTTTGTGTCGGAAACTGTGCCCTGAACTCTAAATGAGGTCTGTTTGAAATGTCAATTACAACCTGGGCTAATGCATCATCCATTGGTACAAACGCATTTCCATAGCGTTTGATACTCTTTTTGTCTCCTAGTGCCTCTTTTACTGCTTGCCCTAATACAATACCGATATCTTCTGTTGTGTGGTGGTCGTCTATATGTGTATCGCCATTTGCTTTAATTGTGGCATCGAACAGGCCATGCTTCGTAAACAGGTCCAGCATATGATCCATAAAAGGAACGCCAGTCTCAATTTCCGCCTTACCCTCTCCATCCAGATTAATATCTACATAAACCTTTGTTTCATTTGTCATTCTATCTATTTTAGCAATTCGATTTGGTTTCATTTTGCATTCCCCTTCTCCCAGCTTCTTGATTCGACAGATCGAGCGTGTCCCTCTAATTGCTCGAGTCTAGCCAAACGAGCGATTTTAGGATATTGCTCCTGCCACATTTCCTCCGAATAATACACGACACTCGTTTTCTTTACAAAATCGTCTACATTTAAGCCACTCGAAAAACGAGCCGTACTGTTCGTTGGAAGCACATGGTTCGTACCGGCAAAATAGTCGCCGACTGGCTCACTGCTATATCGACCAATGAATATAGCTCCAGCGTGCTTGATCTGCTCACTCAGCTCTTTTGCATTTTCCGTAATAATTTCTAAATGCTCAGGAGCAAGCTCATTTGTTGCCTTGACTGCCTCTTGAAGCGATTGTGCCAAATAGATACGACCGTAGTTTTCTATAGAGGCCCGTGCAATTTCTTCACGAGGAAGCTGCTTTAGCTGTCTCTCTACTTCTATGGAGACCTGCTTGGCTAAACGCTCACTAGTGGTAATTAAAACCGAACTCGCAAAGGCATCATGCTCCGCCTGTGCTAATAAATCGGCTGCTACCTCATCTGCATAGGCAGTATCATCGGCAATAATCGCTATTTCACTTGGCCCAGCAATCATATCGATTGCCACCTTGCCAAACACTTCTCGTTTCGCAAGTGCCACATAGCTGTTACCTGGTCCAGTTATTTTATCCACAGGTTGAATGGATTCTGTTCCGTAAGCCAGCGCCGCAATCGCTTGAGCGCCACCTACCTTATAGATTTCTGTTATTCCAGCTATTTTTGCTGCGACTAGAACCGAAGCAGGAAGCCTGCCATCCTTAGAAGGCGGCGATACGATAACTACTCGAGTTACACCTGCGACAATGGCTGGAATCGCATTCATGAGTACGGACGATGGATATGCAGCTGTCCCACCTGGCACATATAAGCCGACTGCATCTAATGGTGAGATTCTATATTGAATATATGAGTTTTTCTCTAGAGCCAATTCAATATTTTGTCTCGCCTGCTTCTCATGAAATGTACGAATATTATTCGCTGCTTCCTTCAAATCCTCTATCAGCTGAGGATCAAAGCCGATGAACGCCTCCTCCATCTCTTCCTCTGACACCCTCAGACTGGAAAGCGTAACTCCATCCCACTTTTCTGTATAGGCGAGTAACGCTTGGTCTCCATTTGCTTGTACCTCTGAAATAACCTCTCGAACGGTTGTGAGGTGAGTCATATTAGCCTGCTCCACAGAGCGCTGTAATGTGATGCTATCTGTAAGCTTCTCTATTTTCATCATGGTATTCCCTACCTTTTTTGAAGTTCTTTATTTAGCTTGGCAACGAACTCTCGAATCCGCTCACTTTTTACACGATAGCTTACAGGATTCACGATTAGTCGAGAGGATATATCCACAATCCTTTCATATTCCACTAAGCCGTTTTCTTTTAGCGTTTGTCCTGTCGACACGATATCGACGATACGGTCGGCTAGGCCTATCATTGGAGCCAGCTCTATCGAACCGTTCAGCTCAATGATTTCCACCTGCTCCCCTTTTTCCTTGTAGAAATTAGTAGCTATTGTTGGATATTTAGTTGCAACACGAGGGGCGATCTCATTCATCACCGTATTCGGCAGCCCTGCTGTTGCAATATAGCAATTACTAATATGTAAATCTAATAATTCATGCACATCTCGATGCTGCTCCAGTAAAACATCCTTGCCAGCTATTCCAATATCAGCGACCCCATGCTCGACGTAAACCGGGACATCCATTGGCTTCGCTAGGATGAACTGGATACGCTCATCCGGCGCTTCTACGATTAGCTTGCGAGAATCGCTAATTTCAGCTGGTAAATTAAACCCTGCTTCGACAAATAGTTGATAGGCTTCCTCAAAAATGCGCCCTTTCGGCATCGCAATCGTTAATTCATTCACCTGCAAAACCACCTTCTACTACCTTAATTATCTCCTGAAAGCTATATTGATAGGCCTCTAAATCATGGACACTGCCCTCATATTGAAGCGTTACGCGCTCCCCAATACTACGTCTTGCCTCTGCTAGAACATTAGCTTTTAGGAAGGAGCCTTTATCAAATAAAATAAGTGTATGTTTTTCATTTTTCTCTTTTTTAGGGAGAACCTCTAGCAACCGATCTACTCTTAATCCAAAGCCGGTTGCCCCTACATTTTGTTCAAATTGCTTAAATAGCTCGTCATACCTTCCACCATTTCCAAGAGGAAAGCCACTGCCGGCAGCATGAATCTCAAACAGCATGCCTGTGTAATAGCTCATATGGCTTGCTAATGAAAAGTCGAAGGAATAAATAGAGGGATCACTCAGCTGAAGCTCTAATAGCTGCTGGAGCTGTATAATCTGATCCACTAGATATTGCTGCTCGTTTGTCAAAAGCTGTCTAAAATCTTCCACTGACTTCGCTTCCATCGTATGATCCACCAGCATAGTCAAATTCTCTTGTTGAATAGCGGATAGCTCTAAGTCATCCAGCATTTTCTTAAATCCTACAAAATTCTTTTCGACTAGGAGCATTCTTAGCGTTTCCACCTGCTCCGGCTTGTTTGTATTATTGGAAAGAATAGCTGTCAAAAGCCCAGCGTGCCCAATCGTGATTTGAAAATGTTCCACGCCTAACGCTTTAACGAGCTCTACAGCCGTATAAATAATCTCGCTGTCTCCGTAAGGACTAAAATCACCGATCAGCTCTAAGCCCAGCTGCTCAAATTCCGCTGGCCTTCCACCCTCCCGTTGTTGCGCACGAAAGACATTTGCATAATACGCAAGGCGAAGCGGATTCTTTTCTTTTAATAGCTTGGATGCTGCTATTCTAGCGATAGGAGTCGTCATATCAGGTCGTAAAACGAGCATCTCTCCTTGGTTATCCACCAATTTAAATAATGAGGACTCATCAATTGCCGACGCCTTTCCAATTGTCTCAAAATACTCGACTGATGGCGTTTTTATAAAATCATATCCTTTGGTGCGAATAAACTCTCTCGCGACGGATCTTATGTATTCTTTTTGCTCATTAACCTCTGGGAACGAATCTCGCATCCCAAGCGGCTTCTCAAACATTTGAATTTTACTCATTGTCCCACCCCTAATTCACTTCACTGTAGTAGAGTGCTAATATAATAAATTAAATAAATTTTATACTATTTCAGACTATTCGTCAACTTCATAAGCTTATAGATTTCAGAGGACTTTTAATTCACTCAACCACTCCCCAGCAGGTTCAGTGCTTGGCACAATAGTTTGGGTTTGCGCAACACTTTGCTCGTTTGGTGCAACACTTTTGGAATTCCCGCAACACTTCTACCCGTTTCCGCAACACTTTAATTTCGTGCAACACTTAACTCGTTTTCCGCAACACTTTTGTATTTCGCGCAACACTTCTACCCGTTTCTGCAACACTTTAATTTCGTGCAACACTTTTGAATTTCGCGCAACACTTCTACTCGTTTCTGCAACACTTTAATTTCGTGCAACACTTAACCCGTTTTCCGCAATACTTTTGAATTTGGCGCAACACTTCTACCCGTTTCCGCAACACTTTCTATTTTGACGCAACACTTTTCCTCGTCCCGGACATTTTCACCGCATTCCTCCAAATACTTTTACTTATCCCCAGGGTTTCATTCATTTTAAATGTAAAATTCATCTAAATTCGGAACCTGCACTATTCTCAACCGTATTAAAGTAAAACCACAGTTTAGTTTGGGTGATTTATATTCTTTTATTGTCCGGGGGGAAAACAAAATGATAGGCGAAATCTTCATCTTAATAGTCTTTATGATACCGCTTTATGCCTTCTTCATTTGGACATATAACTACCCTAAAGAAAGCTTTTTATGGGGAAAACGCTGGATGTACGAAGAAGAACCAGAAGTTTCCCCAAAAGTTGTCCGCTATATGAAGTTTGTTTCCATTTTGGCTATGATTGGCACACCTATTGTTTTTATTAGGTATTTTTCAAATCAGTCAGTTTTTAGTCTTTTACTAATAATTTTAATAGGTGTTTTTTTAGCTGGTGCAATCATAATTTTCACAAGAGATTAGCTTAAAACTACAAAAAAACAGTTCCAATCTTACAATAAGTAAAATTGAAACTGTTTTTTCTTATGCGGCCGGCTTTACGCTGCCCTCTTTTTTGTTTAAATATATCTTACTATTTGTTCAAGAGGAAGACGTGAAGATCCATAAGCAGGAGCTGCTGCTTCACCAATTGCAATAAGTAAAATAGGGATTTCATTTTGAGGTAAATTAAATTTCTCCGCAAATTTCACTTTGTCAAATCCGCCCATTGGAACTGTGTCATAGCCCATGTCCTTAGCTAATAGCATGATTTGCATGGATATAAGTCCCGCATCAAAGTGAACAATATTTTTCATGACTTCTTCAGGAAGATTACCGTATAAAGAAAGTGAGCTTTCTATCATGAAATTAGCTATTTCTCTACTCATATAGCCCTTTTCAAAATTTGTATTATAAATTTTTTCTGTATTCTTGTACATTTCTAGGTCACCGAGTACAGCGATAATAGCCGATGATGTCTCTACCTGTTCTTGATTATTAGCGATTGGGCGCAATTCCTTTTTAACCTGGTGATCCTCAATAACTATAAAGCGCCATGGCTGCATATTACTTGAGGAAGGTGCAGTAATTGCTTTTTGTAACAAAGTTTGAAGATCCTCATGTGGAATAACGACATTTTCTTTATATTTACGAACTGATTTTCTTTCATGAATCAATTGGTCGATTGTTGTATGTGTTTTTTGCATATAAGAACCCCTTTTCAAATTTTAATGATTTTTTTAGTTCGTGTTATCAATCAATTTCTTGACTAGTGTTTGAAGCTGTTGAATCTCTTGATCGGTAAATCCATTAAATAATTCGTCTATGAATTCATTTTTACCTAAATCACAGTCTTCCAAAGTAGCGATACCAGTTTCCGTGATTTGGACAATGACTTCTCTATTATTTTGCTTATTACGATTGCGAACGACAAAGTTTTTCTCTTCAAGTATTTTTAAATGTCTTGTGATTGCCCCTTGATCTATTTTCAACGTTTGCTGTAGCTCTATTTGGGAAAGCTGTGCGCGTTCAAATATGGTGTTCAGCATTTCATATCTAGTTAGGCTAATACCTGTCTTCTTTTCAAAGTTTTGAGCTATGCGCCTATCAAGACTTTTAAGCATAAGTAATGTTTGTTTTATTTCTTTAAAGGACTTAGCCATCTTTCCACTCCTAACAGACTGAACTCTTGACCAGTCAACTGTTGATTCGTCAATTATAATTTATTAAAATAATTAATCAAGTATTTTGATTCGCACAAAAAAAACTGACGACCATGTTAGTTAGTAGCTAACAAATAGTCGTACAGTTTTAGTTCATACTTATTTTGCATTGCGCTCTAGCATTTCTTCCTTTGTATAGATAATGCGCATCGGATTGCCTCCAACAAAGCAGCCCTCTGGTACGTCCGCATTTACTAATGTTGCCGCAGAAATAATGGCATCGTTACCGATTGTTACTCCAGGCAAAATCGTAGAATTCGCACCTATTAAAACACGATCTCCGATAATAACATCACCAATTCGGTATTCATCGATTAAATATTCATGTGCTAATATCGTTGTGTTATAGCCGATAATCGTATTGTTCCCCACTTTAATCCTTTCAGGGAACATCACATCGACCATGACCATTAAAGCAAAGGAGGTTTCTTTGCCGACCTCCATACGTAGAAAGGTACGGTAAAAAAAGTTTTTCCAGCTTAAGAAAGGAGAATATCTCGCAGCTTGAATAAAAATAAAGTTTTTAATGACCTTCCAAAACGGAACGGTATCGTATACATGCCAAAGTGAATTCGCACCTTTTACAGGAAATCTCTCTGTTTTCCTCATAGCAGCTGTCCTTTATTAATAGAAAGTAAGTCATTTATATGATGGAGCATGTACGTTGGATTGTATGTGGACAAGAAATCCTCGCCTTTTATAGACCAAGCGACCCCGGCAGTGTCCACTCCAGCATTTTGTCCGCCCACTATATCATGAAAATTATCTCCTATCATAAGGGCATCCTCTTTTGAGACATTCAAATGCTCTAAAGCAAGTAATATTGGTTCTGGATCTGGCTTTGTACGAGAAACATCTTCCAATCCAACAATCGTGTCAAATAATGACTGACACCCCATCAGCTGAAGTCCTCTTTCAATCATTTCTCTTCTTTTAGTCGAAACGATTGCTAGCTTATAGCCGTCATTCTTTAATTTATGAAGCGTTTCGACAACTCCATCGAATGGTGCAACCATTTGGTCATGCTTTTCCAAGTTCCAAGCTCGATATGACAAAATGAGTGATTCCGTTTGCGCGGGATCAATCCCTTCAAAGGTTTCCCGAAGAGAAGGTCCTAAAAAAGGAATGACTGAGTCTCTATCATATTTCCCAGGAAATTTCTCTCCTAAAATATGTAAAAAACTCTCAATAATGAGCTCATTCGTATTAAGCAAAGTTCCATCAAAATCAAAAAGCAAAGCCTTGTATGTTACTTCGTTCATGTCGTAAGCACTTCCTTGGTTTTTTTCTGGTCTGATTTACGCCAAATATAGGCGACAATAATCGTCAAAACAAAAGCCGTGATTAATCGGATGAGCAAGAGCGGTAAAATCGGAATACCTAATGGCACAAAAATTAACGTATCCTCAACGACCGCATGACAGGCCACTAAAAAGATAAAGGCTAACGTTGCATCCTTCTTACTTACTCCATCCTCCTGAACTGCCTGAATCATGACTCCTGCTCCATAAGCTAAACCAATAACTAGACCAGCCACTAGAGTCATCGATGCATTTGGCTGCACCCCAATTACTTTTGTAAAAGGTGCAAGCTTCTCCGAAAACTTTTGTAAATAGTTTCGGTCTTTCAAATACTGAATAATTACCATTAGTGGAATGACGATTAGTGCAAGCTGCAACACACCAAAAGTAGCCTTTTGAAGACCAAGTAATATGATCTCAAGCCAGCCATCTGGTACACTTTGCGTAGCTGTAACTACTCCATACTTAGCCACTTCGCCTCCGCCCTGCCACACTAGGTTAATAATAACTGCCGAAACAATAGCAAGCCCAAAACGGACGAGTAATACGACCCACAGCTTCACTCCAACCTTTAGTGCCACTCCTGTTTCAATGAAAATATTGTGGGAGAACGATAACATGGTTGCTAATATAAATACTTCTTTTACAGTTAACTCTAATGACAAAATTCCTGCTATACCTGCATACAGATTTAAGGCATTACCTAAAACAAGAGGAATAGCCGCTTCCCCTCGCAAGCCAATCAAGCCCATAAATGGTTCTATAAATTGTATAATCCACGGCAAAACAGGCGTATATTGCAAAATAACTACGATTAATGTAATTGGAAAGATAACCTTGCTTAATGTCCATGTTGTCTTTAGACCAGCGGACAATCCCCTTTTAAGAGTTCCCATTTCCATACTCGATCCCATCTTTCTTACTTATCTTGATAACGCACCACTGGCTTAACCATTTTTCTTCTATAAATAAATATAATAACCGCGACTGCAATCGTCACTAGTGATACTACTTGTGCAGTACGCAGATCTCCTATTAAATAAAGACTATCCGTACGCATTCCCTCAATAAAGAAACGTCCCACCGAATACCACGTTAAATAGAAGAGGAACATCTCTCCACGGCGAAGGTTTACCTTACGAAGCAGCAATAGAATAATAACACCAATCAGGTTCCAAACAGACTCATAAAGGAACGTTGGGTGATAATACTTTCCGTCGATATACATTTGCTCTATGATCCAATTAGGAAGGAATAGATTTTCTAAGAAGGTTCTTGTTACCTCTCCTCCATGTGCCTCCTGGTTCATAAAGTTACCCCAACGACCGACTAGCTGACCAATAAGAATACTTGGAGCTAATACGTCCGTAACCTTCCAAAATGAGCTCTTTCTTTTTTTCGTAAAGAAGTAAGCGGTTAAAAACGATCCAATTAAGGCACCGTGAATCGCTATTCCACCCTCCCATATTTTAATAATATTCTCCGGGTGCTGACTATAGATATCCCATTTAAAAATTACATAGTAAATACGCGCACTAATAATAGCGATTGGAACGGCCCAAATTAGTAAATCAGTTAAATAATCAGGGTGAAACCCTCTTTTCACCATTTCACGCTGCCCGACTATAAAAGCAAGCACAATTCCAAACGCAATAATTATTCCGTACCATCTTACTTCTAGCGGCCCTAAGGAAAAAGCGACCGGGTCAATTGCTTGTAGAATATTCATAAAAACTCCTTTCCACTATGTACATCATTTAAAATTCTCCATTTTGGCTTATTACATCATCTAGCCGCTTTGCAAAATCCTCCGCTGCATTTACACCCATTCTTTTCAATCGGTGATTCATAGCTGCAACCTCGATGATAACTGCCAAGTTTCGCCCAGGACGGACTGGCACTGTGAGTTTAGTCACTGCGGTGTTGATAATCTCCATCTTCTCTTCCTCGAGACCTAGTCTGTCATAGCTTTTCTTTTCATCCCAGATTTCTAGCTCAATCACAAGCGTAATTCGCTTATAGCTGCGAATGGCACTAGCGCCAAACAACGTCATAATATCTATTATACCTAATCCCCGAATTTCCAAAAGATGCTCTATTAATTTTGGAGCACTTCCTACTAAAGTGTCCTCGCCCTCCTGCCTAATTTCCACGCAATCATCGGCTACTAATCGGTGGCCCCTCTTCACTAGTTCAAGTGCCGTTTCACTCTTACCTACACCACTTTTTCCTGTGATCAGTACACCTACTCCGTAAATATCAACCAATACTCCATGAACGGCAGTAGTCGGAGCTAGCATACTCTCCAAATAATTTGTCAGCAAGCTTGAGAATCTAGTGGTCGGCATACTAGTAGTAAGAACAGGGACTGATTTCTCATTAGATGCTATAATTAGCTCATTAGGAACTTCCATGCCATGGGCAACAATAATAACTGGTGTGTCCTGTGCACAAAGCTTCGTCATCCGATCTGTTCTCTCTTTCGGCTTTAGTAATTCAAAAAAAGAAACCTCTGTTTTCCCCAATAGCTGAATTCGATCGGAAGGATAGTGCATAAAGTAACCAGCCATTTCGATACCAGGTCTTGAAATATCACTGATAGAAATGTGTCGTCCAATACCCTCTTGTCCGCTAACTAAGGACAAATTAAATTTCTCTTGTATATCTTTACTCGTCACATGAGACACATTTCCCACTCCTTTAACCTCTGATAAACTTAGTTCTTATTTTAGCATGAATAAACATTTAATTAGTATCCATTTATCTTTTCTCTACCTATTTATTAATTAAAAGGAGGAAGTTTAATGAAGATTATTTTAGATGCAGGTCATGGCCCTAACACCGCAGGAAAAAGAACGCCAGATGGAAAGATGAAGGAATATGAGTTTAACAGCACAGTCACGAGATTAATAAAGAAGGAGCTAGATCGCTTCGGAATAATAGTAATTTTTAGTCATTCTGACGAAAAAGATGTGCCTTTACGCGAACGAACCTCCCTTGCCAACAAATTAAAAGTGCAAGCATTTATCTCCATCCATGCTAATGCTTATGGTTCAAACTGGAACGATGTTAATGGTATAGAAACCTTCACTTACACAAAGCCTTCTGCCGATTCTGTCATACTTGCCAAGCATATTCAGGAATCTCTCTGCACCGCTGTGGAAAGGAAAGATCGAGGGGTTAAAAAGAAGGATCTAGCTGTTTTACGAGATACGAACATGCCAGCTGTTCTAGTGGAATGCGGATTCATGACTAACCAAGAGGAAGCAAGACTACTACAAACGGATGATTACCGTCTAAAATGTGCTACTGGAATTGCAACAGGCATAAAACTTTGGGTTAAAAAGTTTCAATTAGAAGAGGTATAGGGGGTGCTCCCTATACCTCTTTTTTGTTCAGCCTAAGTGCAACTCAGTAATGCTTTTTAAAATTTCTACTTATTGTTAGTTGGTTTCTAACAATAGAGATTAGCAATTGAGCATATGGAAAATTTATCTATACATGGAACCTATATTTACTTAGGTCGTATATAATTAAAAGACAGAGGGAGTGAAAGGTTTGAAGAAACTATTTGTATTAGGAATTTTAGCCAGTTTGGTTTTAGCTGCTTGTAGTTCATCCAAATTGAACTTTAGTGAAATTGAGCGTGTTCCGAGTCATGTGCAAGACTTAGTCGACTCCAGCTTAACCCTTCAATCCATCACCAATGATGCAGAGGGTAAATATATTATTTTTCATTCAAGCGGAAATGTTAAGTCAGACTTAGAAACAAAGGGAGATACTGTCACTATAAAGTTCAATGTAACTAATCTGGGTGATGTTGTTAAGCAGCATACCTATTATTTTACATCAGGCCCGAAGCATGATGTGTTAGATGTAACAGTGAATGGTGAATCAATACCTTTTGATAATGCAACAATTGACTAAATCGAATATTTATTTTAATTTTTCCATCCCATTTAGGGTATTCAGCCATCAAATGTGTTTTTTGAATTCCTATTATAGTAATCATTCTTAACAAAGGGGGGTTAGATAAGTTGAATCATGTAATAGCAAAGATTATCTATTTTGTATTTACCATATTTATTTTCACCACACTTTGGAGACTTATGGGCTTATTTTGGAATGCTTTTGTGCCTTGGAATGTTCAAACCGATCTATTAACCATCTTTGTTGTAACTCCGGTGCTAATAGTTGTGTCGTTTATATTATCGAGCCTGTCCTTTAAGGTTATAAGAAGCACTAAATAATATTGCGGTTCCTAAAGTTATTATTGGACTAATGTTACTTGATATAGAGCTTCCCAGTAGAAAATCTGTGCTTTGAAAGTTGTCTCATATATTCGTGACTTTAACCCTAAAAGGATTAATTTCCTGTAGTTTAGTGAAAGAATATCTTTAGTTAATTTTCCTTAAGAGGTGAGGGTGTTGGCGAAGGCAGACCAATTAACCTTCTAAAAAACACACATTGTATAGGAGGTTAATCAAATGAAATTTAATATAATTGATAGAGAGAATTGGGAGAGAAAAGAATACTTTGATCATTTTATTAGTCAACAATGTACTTTTAGCATAACAACAAATATTAACATCACAGCATTGCTAACACAGCTTCAGAATAAGGGATTTAAATTATATCCCGCATTTATTTACATGGTCACCCGTACAGTAAATTCGCATAAAGAATTTAGATTTAGCTTTAATGAGGAGGGAATCTTGGGATACTGGAATGAAATGATTCCAAGTTATACAATTTTCCATCAGGATAGCAAGACATTCTCAAGCATATGGACTGTGTTTTCTAATGAATTTAGTGCCTTTTATAAGAGCTGCCAAGAGGATATACAGCAATATACGAATGTTAAGAAACTGGAATCAAAAGATAATGTACCAACAAACAATTTTAATATATCAAGTATTCCATGGGTTTCTTTTACTGGTTTTAACCTTAATATGAATAATGACAACGACTATTTATTACCTATAATTACAGGTGGAAAATATTTTCACCAGAACGGTCAAACATTGTTGCCTATTACCCTACAAATTCATCATGCAGTTTGTGATGGATACCACGCAAGTCTATTTTTTGAGGAGTTACAGAAATTAGCTAATAATTGTCATGATTGGCTGCCTTAAAGATTAATAGTAAAAATGAATCCATTAAAAAAGACCAAATCCTAATCGATTTGGTCTTTCTTTTTTATGCTTCTGTTGTATATCTTACTACTACGGATCCTGTTTTAGCGTCTCCATATATTCTTAACGGCTCTTTTTCAGAGTCAACAACCTTTGTGAAAGCAACACGTTTATTGAGCACTTGCTCTGACTGATTTATTTGAGTTACATCTGTAAGCTGTACATCGATACGACCTAGCTGAGTAGTAGTCTCACCTTTTAAGGAAATATCTTTAGGCACATAGATTTCTACCGTGCCAGCTACAGCTGTCCCTTCAATTTTACGAGCCTCTTTGTCTTTCGTTGTTAAAATAACATGTCCACTAACGGATGAACCTTCAATTTCCTTCAGTTTACCATCTACATAAATGCGGCCATTCATTGTTTCTACTTCTACAGTATCACCTTCGACATGTTGAAGCTGAACAGAGCCATTTACTGTTTCTATATCTGCACGATGGAACTTACTGTTTTCTAATTCAACCTTACCATTTGTTGTTTTAATCTTGAATGTATTAGCCTCTAGATTTTGTGCTACAAAATCACCGTTAAACAAACGAGCAGATATATGGTTATACTCTTTTTCTGGAACAAACAAAGCTACTTGTACGGAAATAGTTTTCATATCGCTATATACGCGTAGCTTGTTTCCTTCAGTAGTAAATATAAACTCTTCTTGGAATCTCTTTCTTGCCTCTTCCTCTGTAGAGTTCTTAAAGGATTTGACTTTCACCGTAGCATGAGCAAATGGCTCCTCCGATGGAAAGATGTTCACTTTACCATTTGTAAGGTTAATCGAGATATCGTCAAATTGCACATCTTGTTTTACAAACTTCTCTTCAAAAGTAACAGGATCATTGAATTTCATTTCAAACTCGAAATCCTTCATTTTATCTACAGTCCCTTGCATGAACTGCATAAAACGATCTCCTACCATTGTAAAATCACGTTTTAAGTCCTCGATAAAATCTGCGCTACCTTGTTTGACTTGCTCTGTTTTTTTCTCTTCTTCAAACTTTTGAGTATTTACTGGGGGAGTTACAATTGTTGCTTGCTTACCTAGCTCTTCTAAAAGTGCCAGTGCTTCCTGTGCAGTAATCGTGCCGTTTTCAACCATATCCAAAATACGTTTACGCTCTTCTTGCATAGTTAAAGGCCTCCTCATAAATTTAAAAGTATATTACAAATATCTTCCTACTAGTTATACGTTCTGTGAGCCAAAAGGTTTCACTTACGTTTCTTTAGGCTTTAACTTTTTGTTGTTGCTTTATTAATGCCTTCTTCCATTCTTTTACGATCTCGCTCTAAAATAGGCTTTAAATAGTTTCCAGTATAAGACCCTTTTGCTTCTGCAATTTTCTCGGGTGTCCCTGTTGCTAAAATGGTTCCGCCCTTGTCTCCACCCTCAGGCCCCAGATCGATTAAGTGATCTGCCGTCTTAATCACATCTAGGTTATGCTCAATCACTAAAACTGTGTCTCCATTTTCAACTAAGCGCTGTAAAACGCCAAGCAGTCTCGCTATATCATCTACATGTAATCCAGTAGTTGGTTCGTCTAGAATATAAAATGACTTACCATTAGAACGCTTATGCAGCTCCGATGCCAGCTTCACTCGTTGTGCTTCTCCACCTGAAAGAGTAGTAGCTGGTTGTCCCAGCTCCATGTATCCCAAACCTACATCAAAGATCGTTTGGATCTTGCGACTTATTTTTGGATGGTTTTCAAAGAATGCTAAAGCATCCTCAACCGTCATCTTCAAAATGTCTGCAATACTTTTTCCTTTATACAATACTTCAAGTGTTTCACGGTTGTATCGTTTTCCATGACAAACCTCACAAGGCACGTAGACATCTGGTAAAAAGTGCATCTCTATTTTGATAATACCGTCTCCGCGACAGGCTTCACAGCGTCCTCCTTTTATATTGAAGCTAAAGCGCCCCTTTTTATATCCTCGAATTTTCGCCTCGTTTGTTGAGGCAAAGAGATCTCTTATATCGTCAAATACCCCTGTATAAGTTGCAGGATTCGAACGAGGAGTGCGCCCAATAGGAGACTGATCAATTTCAATTACCTTATCAAGCATTTCAATTCCTTCTATTGTTTTATGTGCACCTGGCTTCGTTCTAGCTCGATTAATTTGATGTGCCAATGATTTATAAAGAATCTCATTCACCAGTGTACTTTTTCCTGATCCGGATACCCCTGTGACTGCTGTAAATACTCCTAACGGGATATCGACACTCACATTCTTCAGGTTATTTTCAGTAGCACCTTTAATCTTGATATAACGGCCATCTGGCTTTCTTCGTTCAATAGGTAACGGAATATACTTTTTGCCACTTAAGTATTGACCAGTTAGTGAATTACTATCTTTCATTACTTCCTCTGGTGTTCCAGCTGCAACAATTTCCCCACCGTGGACACCAGCACCTGGTCCCACATCGATTAAATAGTCTGCTGCCATCATCGTGTCCTCATCGTGCTCAACTACGATTAACGTATTTCCTATATCTCGCATATCCTTGAGTGTTGCAACTAAGCGATCATTGTCCCTTTGGTGGAGACCAATAGAAGGCTCATCCAAAATATAAAGTACACCCGTAAGCCTTGAGCCTATTTGAGTTGCTAATCGAATGCGTTGAGCCTCACCCCCAGATAATGTTCCAGATGCGCGATTAAGCGTCAGGTAATTTAACCCTACATTATCAAGGAAGCTCAGACGTTCATCAATTTCTCTTAAAACTAGTCGAGCTATTTGCATATCCTTCTCTGATAGCTTTAATTCCTTAAAGAACTTATATGCTTCTTCGATGGAAAACTCAGATACTTGCCCGATATGCATAGAATCCACTTTTACTGCCATTGTTTCTTCTTTTAAGCGATAGCCCTTACAAGTAGGACAGTCATGCTCTGCCATATACTTTTCCATTTGTTCACGCGTGTAGTTGGAAGATGTATCTCTATAACGTCTTTCTATGTTTGCAAGCACGCCTTCAAATTGAATTAGATTATCTCTCATTTGGCCGTATTCGTTTTGATAACGGAAACGAATTTTGTCCTTACCCGAGCCGTACATAATTTTGTTCCATTGATCAATTGGTAACTTTTCGACTGGTACATTCATTTTTATTTTGTAATGCTTGCACACTGCCTCTAGTAGCTTCGGATAATATTGAGAGCTAGTTGGCTGCCATGCAACAATGGCGCCTTCTTCTAAAGTTAAGCTTTTATCTGGAACGACTATATCCGGGTCAACCTCTAATTTGACACCTAATCCATCACAATCGTTACATGCCCCAAACGGACTGTTGAATGAAAACATTCTTGGCTCTAGCTCACCAATCGAAAAACCACAAATTGGACATGCATGATGCTCGCTAAACAGCAGCTCCTCTTGCTCCATTACATCTATTAAAACTCGTCCATCTCCAAGTCTCAATGCGGATTCTAAGGAATCGCTTATTCGTGCAGCTATCCCTTCTTTTATTACAATTCGATCGATAACTACTTCAATATTATGCTTCTTATTTTTGTCTAAAGTTATATCGTCATCTAAGTCTATTAAATCTCCATTAATGCGAACACGTACGTATCCTTGCTTTTTCATGTCCTCAAGCAATTTCACATGTGTCCCTTTGCGTCCAGAAACAATCGGGGCAAGAATTTGCATTTTTGTTCTTTCCGGATATTCAATGAGTCTATCAACCATTTGCTCGATTGTTTGGGAGGAAATCTCTATCCCATGTTTTGGACAAATCGGTTTCCCTACGCGAGCATATAATAATCGCATATAATCATAAATCTCCGTAACTGTTGCGACAGTAGATCTTGGATTCTTACTTGTTGTTTTTTGATCGATTGAAATAGCAGGAGACAGACCCTCTATAGAATCCACATCTGGCTTATCCATTTGGCCAAGAAATTGTCTTGCATAGGCTGATAAGGATTCGACATAACGTCTTTGCCCTTCCGCATAGATCGTATCAAAAGCTAATGATGACTTACCAGAACCAGATAAACCTGTCATTACGACAAGCTTATCTCTTGGTATTTTAATACTTATATCTTTTAAATTATTTGTTCGAGCACCTTGAATATTAATTTCTTGGTTTTTCACCAATCATCATCCTTCCAGCTTGAGCTCTAGAATTGCGTCACGTAATTCTGCAGCTCGTTCAAAGTTAAGCGCTTTTGCAGCATCTTTCATCTCTTTTTCGAGTTTGTCTAATAGTTTACCCTTTTCTTCCTTCGTTAAGACTTTTCCGCTAGTTAATTGCTGTACATAGCTTTCTTCGTCTTCTGCCACTTGAGAGGCTCTTATTACTTCTCTAATTTTCTTCTCAATCGTTTTAGGTGTGATGCCATGCTTTTCGTTATATTCCATTTGAATGGTACGACGACGCTGCGTTTCACTAATGGCCTTTGTCATAGAGTCTGTCATTTTATCGGCATACATAATAACTTCACCGTTAGAGTTTCGGGCAGCTCGCCCAATAGTTTGTATTAATGAACGCTCTGAACGCAGGAAGCCTTCTTTATCCGCATCCAAAATAGCGACCAGTGAAACCTCAGGTAAGTCTAATCCTTCTCGCAATAGGTTAATTCCTATCAGGACATCATATGTTCCTAAACGAAGCTCTCGAATAATCTCAATTCGCTCTAATGTTTTTATCTCTGAGTGCAGATATTGTACTTTTATACCAATTTCCTTTAAGTAATCCGTTAAATCCTCGGACATTTTCTTGGTTAAAGTTGTTATTAAGACTCGTTCATTCTTAGCAGATCGTTCATATATTTCATTGATTAAATCATCTATTTGTCCTTCAATCGGCTTCACTGTAATAATAGGATCTAATAATCCCGTAGGTCGGATAATCTGCTCGACCATTTCTGGTGTATGCTCTAATTCGTATGGTCCCGGAGTTGCGGATACATAAATAGCCTGGTTCACATGCCCCTCAAATTCTTGGAAAGTGAGCGGACGGTTATCTAATGCAGAAGGTAACCGGAAACCATGATTTACTAGCACAGATTTCCGCGCCTGGTCTCCATTAAACATTCCTCTAACCTGTGGTAATGAAACGTGGCTTTCATCTACTACCAGTAAGAAATCCTTCGGAAAATAATCTAATAATGTATAAGGGGTTGCTCCCGCTTCTCTTAACGTCAAGTGGCGCGAGTAATTTTCGATCCCTGAACAGAAGCCCATTTCCTCCATCATTTCTAAATCATAATTCGTTCGCTGCTCGAGTCTTTGAGCTTCTAACAATCTATCCTCACTACGAAGAATAGTGAGCTGCTCCTCTAGTTCCTGACGAATATTATTTATGGCTATTTTCATCTTTTCTTCTCGTGTTACGAAGTGGGATGCCGGGAAAATAGCTACATGATCTCGTTCACCCAATATTTCTCCTGTTAACGCATCCACTTCTCGAATCCGATCTATTTCATCACCAAAAAATTCTACCCTTAGACATCTCTCATCACGAGAGGCAGGGAAAATTTCCACTACATCTCCACGAACTCGAAATGTTCCACGAGTAAAATTAATATCGTTTCGTTCATATTGCACATCCACTAGCTTTCTTAACAGTTGGTTTCGATCGATTTCCATGCCAACTCTTAGTGACACGACCATTTCTTTATATTCCTCTGGATTTCCGAGTCCATAAATACAGGAAACAGAAGCGATAATAATGACATCCTTACGTTCAAATAATGAAGAAGTAGCAGAATGTCGTAATTTATCAATTTCTTCATTAATACTAGAATCTTTTTCTATATACGTATCCGTTTGTGGCACATATGCCTCTGGTTGAAAGTAGTCATAATAGCTGACAAAGTATTCTACTGCATTGTTAGGAAAGAATTCCTTGAACTCACTATATAGCTGCCCTGCAAGTGTCTTGTTATGGGCCATGACAAGGGTTGGTTTATTGATTTGTTGGATTACATTTGAAATAGTAAAGGTTTTACCAGTACCTGTGGCCCCTAGTAATGTTTGATGCTTTTTGCCCTCATTTACTCCTTTTACTAGCTCTTTTATTGCTTCTATTTGATCCCCTGCTGGCTCATACGGAGATTGTAAATCAAAAATTTGTTCCATATGTATGCCTCCCGTATTCTTATTAAATTTAGTTTAACATAATCATTTTTCTAACACTATTAAAACGAACATACGTTTTTAAAATAAATTTTCAGAGTAGGTTCAACCTTTGTCGTATCAACGATTTAGTGGTAAAAATCTCTTCCTATCTATTACTACCCTCTTTTACAGAAAAAGCTACATTTTATCTTACAAAATTATAAGAATGTTAGTTTTTTAACATCAAAAGTTATCAAAACTAAAAGCAGTTCAAATTTCACTCATTGTAAAATTTGAACTGCTTTATTTTTATATTTTCTTCATAGCCGTTGTTTTTACTAAGTTCGCCGCCTTAGCTCCGAACTACTGTTTTGAAAGACATTTACCCAAATTAAATGCAAAAAGTGAGATTGCATATCGCAATCTCACTTTTTGGGGGCATGATTAGATTATCTCAGCCCCATCCTCAACATATATTAACTATTAATTCCTCACGAATTCCCGGCCCATTAGCAACTTAATTTTTCAGATGAAGTAACACGTTCGTGTACTCGTTAAATGCTTCTTTATCCTTGCGATCCAATGCCTCGTCAATTAAACCCATTAGCCGAAAACTTCTCTGCTCCCGGTGGACAACATTTAAAAACATATCAAGATAAATCTCGTTTAACAACTTTTCTGCAGAGCTTTCTTTCCCTGTTTGTCCCATTGCTTTCATAAAATCTGTATATGAATATTGTTTGTCCATTTCAATCACCCCGATGCCTTTTTTATATTATATAAAAGCTTAAGGCTAGTTGCAATCATTTTGAGAAAATTTAGATTATACAGTAAATAGAAGTATTTTTTAATTTTTAGATACATTAGCTTGATTTATTTCCAAAATTAACTATAATTTAAATTATAATATACTAAGGAGTGAAATTTTCTGACTAATAAAATTGAAAATAAATCCCATCTTATCTCCTTCGAAACCGCGTTACTTCAACCTTCTGTAGTAAATAACAAAGTTTACACGAAAGTTACTAATTTTTCTGGTGAAACCTCCATGGTAAGTAAAAAGCCATACGAAATCGTTCGTTATTCCTGCTCCTTCTACGGTTCTTCCTTTCAACACGCAGTAAACCTTTCCCGAGAAACGATTGGCAACTATTTTAAGCTACCAATCATACTAGCTCATGACTTTGGATCACCTTGTATATGGATTCCTGTTCTTTCTCCAAAATCAGATTTAAATATATGGTTTTCCTATCAGGCCATCGAAACTTTTTACCCAAATAAAAAGGGATCTACCGTTGTTCTTTCTAATGGGGATACCATTGATGTTCCTGTTTCGCCTAACACTATGAATCGTCAAGTGGCGTATGCCAACATATTAAGCACCCAATTCCTGAAACGAATGAGCCATCTTTTAAACAACGGATATGCCACCTCTAGACAAGCATCTATGCGTAAAAACATTCGCAACTGATTAGGTAATGGTTAAGTACATAGAAAGCAGTTCTTCTACGCGGTTACGAAGACGGACGTTCAGATAACGACGGTGCTCCTCGTACCCTCCATGAAAAAACACGTACTCTGTGAACATATCATCTCCTTCTCCTCTAATCACTTTCATACTATGCCTTCTCATGTAGACATGTGTGTCTTTTAGCTCTTTTTGAACTTGCTTTGCTGCTCCTTCTACGAGAGTCAAATAAGGTCTGTTTAATTTGAATGGGGCTTTTTCAATAATGGTTCGATCCTTTTCCAAGATGGTAAATACCATGGGAAGATAAATCATTTTTTCGAAATATGGAATTGCCTCTTCTGGTATTAAGGGCATCTTCATTCACCTTTCTTTTAAAAGAACATTTGTTCTTATATTTTACAACTTTTAAAAGAAAATGCAATGGAAAGAAAAGAACTTCAATCAAAAAACTGCCAATCCGAAGAATGGCAGTTACATTATTGAGACACTATGTCAGTTGCCCACTTACGAGCTTCCTTATAAAAATTATTAAGACTTGGAAAATCAATTTCTAGATTATTAGCTCCTTCGAGCATATCGTTCCAACGAACTTCATCATAGGCAATGGTTAAATCTAAGAAAGGCTTCATCTCTGTGCTGGACCCAACCAAAGTAGCCGCTACATCATCAGAAAGAGGTAACTCTTTAACTAGCTGATCCATCTTCTTATGTAAGATGGTGTCCATTAGAGAGAACATACCTACTAATAAATATTCAGAGGAATTTGTCAGGTTTTTCTGTTTAGCAAGTAGCTCACAAAATTTAGCTCTAAATAAGGATGCTTCTACAATAGCTAGCCCATCCCCTTTGTAGTTTTGATGTACCTCTCGCAGTAACAAGACATGAAGCCAATGATTAATCTCCTCCAGCCCTAACATTAAAACACCTTGTTTAATCGAGCGAACCTTGGAACGTGGTCGAGCAACTGGAGAATTGACCATTTTTAACACTTTAAAGGTCAAGGAAACGTCTCTCTCTATTTCTAACGCAATTTCATCCATAGAAGCTTCTTCCTTGCGTAAAAGATTGATCAGTCTAATGTATTGCACTACGTTAGCAGGTATATCAGTGGCCTTAATAATTTCAGGCTTAGCAAAGAAGTAGCCTTGGAACAATTTATAGCCAGCAGATTTAGCTTCGTAAAAATCTTCTCGTGTTTCAACCTTTTCAGCTAGCAGTACAATGTTGGGATAGTTGGTTTGGACAATTTTCTCGACCGATTTTCTCTCTTCCACTGTAGTGGCAAGAAAATCTATCTTAATAAAGCTAACTAAGCTAAACAGTTCATCATAATAGTCAACATTTTGTTTTAAAACAAAATCATCCAATGCAAGAAGAAAGCCCATTGCTTTTATTTGTCTAATTTGTTTAATAAGACGGGGAGTTATCGTAATATTTTCTAATATCTCTACCACTATCCTGTTAGATGGGAACTTTCTTAGTACCGCCTTATCCAGAAGGTTTTCAGTGAAATTAATAAAGCATAGCTTATCGCCTGCAATTTCATTTATTCCTATGGTCAGAAATGAATGTGTCAGCACATCAATCGTTGCCATATCCGCATCCACGTCAGGGAAAGAATTGTCTTCATTATTCCTATAAAGCAATTCATATCCATATAATGACTCGTTCATATTAAAAATTGGCTGCCTTGCAATAAAAATCTCCATTTAATTTCCTCATGTTCTTAAGAAATGTAATTGATACTATTGTATCAAAGATAAGGATGAAAAACGACCTATTTTTTCCTTTGATGACAGGATTATCATAAAATGATATGTTTAATAGTGAAGAATTTTAGCGTATTAGGGGGAGAAATAATGGAAACTATTACTTATGAACAACAGGGGAATATTGGAATTGTCACATTAAACCGACCTACAGCTTTGAACGCTTTCAACTATGAAATGTTATGTGAATTAGGAGAAATTGCAGAATCGATCCGTATCAATCCGGACATTAGAGTAGTAATCTTTACTGGATCTGGTGAAAAATCGTTTAGTGTTGGAGCAGATTTGAAAGAACGCCGAACGTTAACTGAACAAAGAGTTAAACGTAATATATATAAAATAGGTGAAGTATTCTCTTTAGTCGAAAGCTTACCTCAGCCAACGATTGCCATGTTAAATGGTTATGCGTTTGGCGGAGGGACAGAGCTAGCGCTTGCATGTGATTTCCGTATTGCAGCAGACGATATACAATTGGGACTAACTGAAACAAGCCTCGCAATTATCCCGGGCGCAGGAGGTACACAACGTTTACCTCGCCTCATTGGGGAATCCAAAGCTTTAGAGTTAATCTTAACTGCTAAACGATTGACGGCTCATGAAGCCTTTACGTATGGACTTTTAACTAAAATTGCGAGTCGAGAAACATTAAAGCAAGAAACGGAAAGCTTCGCAGCACGTATGTTAGCGAACGGACCAATTGCACTTCAACAAGCCAAGTTTGCTGTCAAACAAGGGATGAATGTGGACTTGCAAACTGGATTGCAAATTGAACGTAAGGCGTATGAAATTACGATTCCGACAGAGGATCGAGTAGAAGCCTTGAATGCATTTAGTGAAAAAAGAAAACCTGTTTTTAAGGGGAAATAATTTCAAAAGGAGGATGTTGTGAATAGTTCACAATCATCCTCCTTTTGAAATTTGGCTATTGGACTTAAAATACATATAAAAATGAGCTAGGATATTATCTCCTGGCTCATTTTACTTTGTTATCATTTTTGATTTTATCAACTTAATAATGAATAGAATTAATATTAAAAGCATAAGAAACTGCCCTATATCGAGTAGCCATGTCCCTAAGGAATAGTTTATTGCATACTCTTTTTGATACACCAATAGTTCTTCATTACTTATAAGGTTAACATCTTGTAAAGGAATCAGGATGGTTTGTAATACAAATCCAATTACTATTAAACAAATTGAAATAAATATGAGGATAAAAAGTGTAATATTATTGAATATAAATCCCATCATGTCACCTCATTATTTGCTGTTTGTTACAGGACGTTTTCACCTAATAAAAGTTAGATGACACAACAGAATACATATCTGAGATCAATTTAACATATCGATCATAAAAGTAGATCTTCTAAAGATGGTCATACTTTGCGGGAGCATTTGGTAATTGAAGAAGGGTGTAATCTCGCTATATATACTGATTAAAGTTAGTTTCTATAGGCATTACTGATTTGATGAACGCTATATCCTTTTCGTTAACGTTAGGTGCAAAAAATTCTGTACCCCAATGTTCGGAATGAAAAATAGTAGTGGAATTTTTGCTTAAGAAAATCGAAAACCATTTTATCTTCCCCTCAACATTTACATTGTTGGATAACAAATGGTTAACAATATCTAATGCTTTATTTCCCTTGAAAATAGTTAGATTGTTTTCCATGATTATTTCAAATGAGTCTTCAAGCATTGATTTTGTTTCCTCAATAACAACTTCTTCTTCATTCCAACAATGGATTTCTAAGGTATCTGATTGTGATAAAAAATAGTTCATTAAAGGAACCCAATAATCCATTTTCCCATCTTCGTCAGATATACTAAAATACAGTTGGTATATCATATTACTACCCCCTTTTCATTAATTTTTATATAACACTCCTTAAATTTCTTATTAAACCAATTTACATAAAGTAACCTTTAACTAATATAGCATTAATTTCCATCAATGAATTAGCATATATCAAAAACAACCAAGGAAACTCATTCCTTGGCTGTTTCATAAAGCATTTTAACAAACTCATAGCTCCCACCATTAGTAGTCTGATTAAAAGTCTCAAGCTCTTTAAAGCCTATCTGTTTATACAACGCTATAGCTCGTTTGTTAAAGGTAGCTACGGATAAAGTAATGGCTGCCGGTTTGAACCTACTTTGAGCAAACTGTAAGCCTGCCTTCAAGAAATCGATTCCTTTACCCCTACCCGTTAAATTTGGCTGCATTCCCAGTCCAATATCAAATACTTGAGGCGCTACCAAAGTAAAACTAAAGAACCCTATGAGCTTCTCCTTCTCCATAACGACGTAGTATTCGTCCTTACGACTTACCGGGTCTAGAAATTCCTCCAGGTCTTCCTCGTCTGCTTCCATATTATAAAAGGAATACGGCTCCTCATAGTGCCAGTTATAAGCTATGTCCTCCGCCTGCTCCTGAGTCATCGGTTGAAGTATGTAGCTCAAGCGCTTTCTCTCCTTTTCCCCTGTCTAAAAAAGTAAATAAGAAGATTTAATATACTCAACAGTGTAATAGTAAAAAACATATACAGAGAAGCTGGGTCGCCTGATAAATTAAGCTCATCTACAATAATTCCTTCAAAAAATAAAAGCTGAGCACAAACTACAATAGAAATAATAGAGACAATAGAAATGGTGAAGGCTGTTATCCATTTTGGAGTTTTAAAGAGCACTACCGCTATAAGTAAAATTACAGCTAAAACTAGAAACGTTCTAAAGACTGGTCTCATTAATGTGAACGTACTAAAAGCTTCAATACTGTACATTTGATCCCTCCAATAGAAAAAGAGTAAGGAAAAATAATAGAAAGAATAGAATTACTGCACCCAGTACTTTTTGATTGTGATAATTTTTACCATCTTTTAATTTTTGTAGCAGTGTAATTATATTTAAAAATAACAGCATTCCAAGTGCGGGAATGATTAAAAGCCATATCATTTTTCTTTCCCCTCTTGTATTAACTTACTTACAAGCTCTTCCCTTCTCAAGTCCTTTCCCATAATGACATATGGTCCATCATTTGCAGAAGGAAAGAAATTTTCTTTTACCACTACCCATCCTGATTTTGCATATAAAGCTTGAGCTACTAAATTACTAGCCTTGGTTGTTAATACAGACGTCTTCATCGAGCAATTGTTCACTAATTTTTCTAATAATCTTTTACCTAATCCATTCCCACGATAAGAGGGGTGAACTAATAGCTCTACAAATTCAAAGCAATCTGTTAACCATTCGTTTGCTTCTTCCACGGTTAGTTCCTGCTCCAGAAGTCCTCGGTAATACTGTCCATCCTCTGATTTATAACCATAGGCAAATCCAATGCATTCGTTGGTATCGGTATATGCTACAATTCCAAGAAAACCACCATAATTGGCATGCTTTTGTATTCTTTCGAAGAAGTCATCCTCTTCTTTTTTCCATACTGCTTGATAAAGCATCGCCATTTCCTCTGTCATATGTACGCTATGATCAAATTGCTTAATAATAATCATTCCTTTACCCCTCCTGTAAACTTTTCATTACACTATCTCCAAAGGACCTTATGTCCGCAAGAAAATCATGGTTCTCTGGTGACCCATAGCTATTGACCATCCGAACTGCCACGATTTCGTGTTCAGGTACGACTAGCACTGCAACACCTGTGAATCCTAAAATTTGATACGAGCCACGCGGAACAAATTCTCCAAGCTCCGTTTTACTTGCCGGTAAATCCTTTACAAACCAAAGAAAACCATGCTGAGGCAAATCCTTATCAATTGTACTCGGACTTATAAGGGACGTAGATAGCTGAATAACTTCTTTTGGTATTACTTGCTTGTTATCTATGTATCCCCGCTTTAAATGAAGGTAACCCCAATAGGCTAAATCTCTTGCAGAAGTGAACATATTAATTTGATCGCCCTTTGTACTGTTTGTTGGTATTTGTTTTGGTTGGCCGGACGCATCAATGACCTCTGCAAGCTTAGGTTGAATTTCTGTGTACCAGTCACTCTCCTTCAAGCCAAGTGGTTGAAATACTTTTTCTTTTAGTAACTCTGCTACTGTTTGGCCTGTTGTAACCTTTACTATTTGAGTAAGCAGGTTTATATTAACTTGTCTATAGGCCCAGCTCTCCCCTGGTAAAAACTCTCGAATAACTTTACCTTCTAGCTCCGTTAACCCATGCGTATGTGTCAATAAATGTCTAATTGTAGTTCCACGAAAAACTTCTTCCTCCAAATCCGCAATATATTTTGTCACTTCATCATCTATCGAATCGATATAACCATGATGCACCGCATATGCGACTGCAAATCCTATATAGCTTTTGCGAACAGATGCCACGTGAAACTGGGTATCCTCCTGTACTTCTCTAGCTTCTGGTCTGCTAGATTGAGTGCCCCAATATCTTTCTGCCACAATCTCATCTTTATGAATGACTATAACTGCCGCTCCAGTTGCATAGACAGAGTTATATGTATTTTTTACATGATCAATTACTGGATTAAATCTAGCCTGTATATTTATATTCAGTTGCATTTTTCACCCTCATTTCTTGAGCCTATTTTTTCTCCTCCCTAATTTATTCTTTGTCACTTACATAAAGTCCTTTATGGTAATCTTATAAGGAGGTGAGATAATGAAAAATAAACCAATTTATGTAGAGACTAGTATCTCTAGCGATATGGAAAAGGTATGGGAGGCATCTCAAAATCCCGAGCTACATGAACAATGGGATTTACGTTTTTCTTCTATCACCTATTTACCCAAAAAAGAAAATGAAGCCCAGCTATTTGAATATAAAACGAATATAGGATTTGGATTTAGTATTGCAGGTTGGGGGAAAAGTGTCGGTACCTTTCATGCGAAGGACAACTCTAGAACATCCTCACTGCATTTCGGAACAGACCAAAAAATTTCTCCTATAAAAGAAGGAAAGGGATATTGGAAGTATGAGCCTGAGCAAGAAGGCATTAAATTTTTTACGCAGTATGATTACGAGGTTCGTTTTGGGGCCCTTGGGAAAATGATAGATCGCGTCCTATTTCGCCCGATGATGGGATGGGCCACTGCTCTTAGCTTTGATGTATTTAAGAGGTGGCTCGAAAAAGGTGACACTCCATCCAATCAGTATGTACGATTCTTCAGTCACTGGCTTATTACCATTCTGTTCTTTTTTGTTTGGGTGTATCACGGCCTCGTTCCAAAATTACTATTGATGCATCCCGAGGAAGTATCAATGACCCAAGGCATGCTCCCCTTAACGGTGAACGAAGCTCAAAATATCGTTTCAACAGCAGGTGCTATCGAAATAATATTCGGTCTCCTATGGCTACTATATAGCAATAAGCGAAGATTACTGAAAATCCAAGTCGTTGTTTTTCCATTACTTACACTCTCCACTTTAATAGGAGATGCCACCGTATTTGGTGATCCATTTAACCCCCTTACATTTAACTTAACGCTGTTTGTTCTATCCGTTATCGGATTGCTGGTTAGTAAAGACATTCCAACTGCCAAAAGCTGTAAGCGTTCAAGATAAGGAGTTTTTCATATGTCTATTTATAAAGAAATGCTTGGAGAACAATTCGAGCGACTGCAGCCAAAGCTCAAGCGGCGCTATACTATTTCTTCTGAAAAGGCCTTCCAGGCAACAGGAGTCATGACAAAAATAACTAGTGGTCCGAAATGGTTGTCACCTTTCTTTCGTATAGCCACTCGTTGGAAGTTTTTATTTCCTGAGCAAGGAGAGAATGTACCATTTCAAATCGTAAACAAAGGGAAGCTTGGTCCAAATGGAGAGCAACAGGTCCACTGGGAGAGAACGTTCTTCTTCCCAAACCAAACAAGGCATTTCAATGCGCTGATGAGCTTAGAGAAGGGTAAGCGTGTAGTAAGGGACTATCTTGGGGAGCCGAGCTTGTTCTATTCTGAGCTCGTATTCATCGTCACAGAGGAAGGGCATCTTCAAATTGAATCTAGTAAACAGCGTCTTGTTTTAGGCAAGCTGGAAATCCCCTTACCAAGGCTGTTAAAAGGAAATGTTCTTGTTAAAGAGTGTTATGTAGAAAAGAAAGACGTATTTTCTATTCATGTGTTAATTACTAATCCTTTACTTGGTACATTATTCGAGTATAAAGGGGTGTTTCAAACAGATGACCTATAAAGGAATTGCAATCTCCCACACTATTTTATTTCTCATAGTTGCTGCTTTTAGCGTAGAGCCCTGGTATTTTCTTATGCTATCCGTAGCTCAGATATTATTTGTTCCACTCGTCTTAAAATTAGTTTTGAAAGATGATCATCTGATTTATTACTTTGTCATTCCAGCTGTGATAGCTGTTTCTATTTTACAGATTACCGAAGATTCAAGGATTGATTCCTTGCTCGCACTTATCTATCTACTTTTTACTTTTATCGTTGCCATGGTTGGATTTAAACGTTTTATTAACAGAGGCTTCACCAATATAGAAGAGTTTGCGATTGATATGGGGATGATGTATTTATTCATCGGAGGACTTTGGTTTGTTGCTTCTGTTCTTGAAATAGATACAGGATTTACTCCTATTTTAACGTGGCTGACAGGAATTCACTTTCATTATTCTTCCTTTTTATTGCCTGTTTTTATAGGTTTTTTAGGGAGAGTTTATAAACCTGCCAGCTACCCTTGGCTGACAGCTATCATTTTAATATCTCCTTTAGTCGTTGCAATCGGAATCACTTTTTCTACACTTTTAGAATTTATATCTGTTCTTTTATACATGATCGGCATATATGGCTTTATCGTTCTAGCTATTAAGGCACCATATAAAAACGGCTATCAGAAAAGCCTGATTGTTACTGCCTTTGGAGCTCTAGGTGTAACGATCCTATTCTCCCTTTTGTATGCAACAGGGAATGCGTTTGGTATTTTTGGCATAACGATAGATTTCATGCTTAAGTTTCATGGATTCTTTAATTGCCTAATATTTGCGTTCGTTGGTATTGTCGGCTGGTCCATTTGGACACCACCGGCACGTTATAAAAAGTTGCAGTTTCCTATTAGCAAGATCACAGGTAAAGGAACTGTTGGTGAGAAAATTTTAGATGACTATCACATAAATAAAACCTATATGGGCTTAGTCGATGATATGAGCATTTTTGTAGATAAAGAGTCACTCCCTCCTATGATTAGTAATTTTTATGAGCAAACAATGCATTATCGGCTATTTTCCACTGTTCATTGGCATGCTTGGTTCAAGCCTTTTGCCGCTTTATATAGATTGTTTAGTTCCAGGCTGCAGCAGCTAAATCTACCATTTACCTATAGGGAGATGGAAATGACTGGAGATATAGTAGCTATCGAGGATGGACGTACCAATACAAGAGCTTGGATACGAAAAATTGAAACAAGCACCATCTTTATTGCACTATATTCCATACATACTCGAGACGAGAAAACCTTTATGAATATCTCCCTCCCTTTACCATGGTCGTCTATGGTTGGCATATTAGCATTACAAGAGCAAGATGGAAAGCTGCTCTTAACTAGCAAAAGTGCCTTAGCGTCTGATGCTGGGATTTACTTGGCCTTTAGAGGAACCAACGTTAAGCTTCCTTTGGAGGAGCAATTTCTTTTAGAGGAGAAAAATGAAATTCTAACTGCCAAACATGAGATGCGTATTTTCTGTATTCCATTTTTGACGATTAATTATCGGATTTTTTTAAAGGAAGATAGGAAGGGTGATAATTGAATGTTTGATGAAAAAAGGGAGAGTTCAATTTTAGGGACAGTTATAGCGGTTAGCTAATGATGATTAAATATAATATTTTTCAGGGGAGGCAGGAAGAATATATCAAAAAGGATAGTTACAAATACCAGGAAGAATCGAGGAGATTAAATAAATGAGTAAACCTGTAATTCGAACTTATAAAGATTCAAATGATTTAAAACGGATGCAGAAACTCACACAAGCTATATGGTCACTGGAACCTAATTACCATATAGGCGATCTAGCTTGGCAACGCTACCGACACGCTGGACGCGAGGATGATTGGGATACTGCAATTTGGGAAATGGATCGGAATCCAGTTGCTTGGGGATGGATTCAAAAACCTGGTGAGTTAATATGTCAAGTTGATCCCGATTTTCCTGAGGTGGCCAAGGATGTCATTGACTGGTTTGATAAAATAACTAAAACCAATGAGCAAAAAGTGACTATCCTAGAAACGGAGTCGCATCTTATTTCAGCCTTAGAAGATTCTTTATTCAACCCATTAGCAGAAAATCCAGAAGTCCTCACAAAAATTTCATTGGATAGTTGTTCATTCCCTGTTCAATTGCCAGATAAGTTTAAAGGTCGCCATATCAAAGGTTCTGAGGATTTAACAAATCGTGTGGCAGTACATAGGGCTGCATTTCATAAATCCAGAGTCACAGAAGAAAGTTACTTGAACGTTATGAATACCTATCCTTATGATTCTTCTCTTGATTGGGTAATAGAATCCCCAAATGGTGAGTTCGTAGCATCTTGTTTAATTTGGTTTGATGAAGTTAACAAGGTGGGTTTACTGGAACCTGTTGGTACGGATCCTAGATTTAGGAGAATGGGGTTAGCCAGTTCAGTCTGTAAGCTTGCTCTCAATGCGTTGAGTGAAAAGGGGGCAAAAACGGCAGTTGTTGTTTGTACTTCCTCAGATGCATGTGAGCTTTACAAGTCTATTGGTTTTGAACAATTCGCTCAAACAAAATCATTCCATCGTCTTAAAAATACTTAATAAACTTCGCTTTTGTTCATCAACTAACGGGGTGCTTTAGTAAAGATTATTGTTGTTTCGGCAGCTCTTTTTCCTTATTAAACTAAAGGAAGCAGGTTAGTGTAATAACAAAGTTAAAATAAAAACAGAAAATAACGAACGGGGAGAAGGAAATTTGAATGAAAGATTGTATATTTTGTAATCTGGAATTAGAACCAACCAAAAAGTCATTTTAAGCAACGAGTATTGTATGTTTTTACAGTTAGAACAAGCACAAGAGAAAGGTATTCAACTTGAAGGTGCTGGGCTAATTGTACCTAAAAAACATAGGGAAACTGCATTTGATTTAACAATAGAAGAATGGAATGCAACCTATACACTTCTTAAAGATGTAAAAAATTACTTGGATGAAAGGTATAATCCCCAAGGATATAACCTCGGATGGAATTGTGGCGAGATTGGAGGACAACATATATTTCATTCTCATTTTCATGTATTACCAAGGTATGAAGATGAACCACTTGCAGGTAAAGGTATTAGATATATGTTTAAAAGTGCTGATAATAAAAGGAATAATTATTAAGCTAACGGGGGCTTTAGTAAAACATGGCCATCATTCGATGCTCTATTTTTATATCCAAAATATCAAGTAGATCTCAGACATGCATTGTGAAATGTTACACTTAAACTAAGCGGCAGTTTAGTTGAACAAGAAGTGCAATAAATATAGTCAATTGTAAAAAAGAGCCGAGAAGGTGAGGTAATTGTGTTGAGAAGATATTTGAGTGTTATTTCATTGTTATTATTTTCTTTGTTCATTATTTTTGCTTTTATTACACCAATCGTAGTGAATGGAACCTCGGAAATTGGGGACATTGTGATTATTTTATTAATATTAGCTTCATTTTTAACAGCATACTTTAGCCAAAAAGGGAAATGGAGAACTTTTGCTTTAATTGTATCTTCAATTCCAGTGCTATTTCTAATAGGATTAATTTTACTTCCAATATTTTATGAGCAATAGTTTGGTAAATCCTTTGAGGAAGATTCTGAAGTCATTGTATTTGTAATTGAATTAACGAGGTGCTTAGCAAAGCGACAGTTTTGTTGAATAGGGAAAGCTATAAATTCTTGAAAGAGAGTGATACTGTATGAATAATTCTTGGAATAAGTTTATATATAAAATTGGTTCCCCAATTTATGATAAGTTTTTTAATGCTGGTATCTTTTTAAATGCTCGAAAACAAATATTCCAATCAATAACATTTGATAACAAACAAAAAATCTTATTTGTTGGGGTAGGGACGGGTGCTGATCTAGAATTAGTAAATTACTCGAGCTTAGACATAACTGCAATTGATTATTCACCAGACATGCTTGAAAAGGCAAAAACAAAGTTTGGGAATTCTACTATAAAGTTTTTAGAAATGGATGCTCAAAAAATGAATTTTGATAATGAATCCTTTGACTATGTAGTAGCAAGTCTAATCCTTTCAGTTGTCCCAGATGCTAATAAATGTTTTCAAGAAATTACAAGAGTTTTAAAACACGAAGGAAAAATAATTATTTTTGATAAATTTGCTCCTAAAAATAAAAAGCTACCGTTACCCAAAATGCTTTTAAGACCTATTATTGAAGTATTAGGAACTGATATTGGTCGGAGTTTCGAAGAATTAATTCCTAAAAAAAATAGAAGTATAAAAGTCGAAGAAGATATACCAATTATGCTGAACGGAATGTATCGGAAAATAGTAATTTCTAAAATCAATTAATCGCTCTTATTCAACTAAGGGTGCTTTAGTAAAAAAAGAGAGAAAAATTCAACCATTAACTTAATTCAACGGCAACCCGTAATCGATTTTGGAACAGAAAGTAATTTGAATCGTCATGGTAATAAATAGAAGTTATTAGGAGGAAGGACATTTGTTTAAGTATGTATTACAACTTATCGTTGGAATCTTTGCATTATTGGTATCAACACTTATAACTTGGTATGAAGGAAGTGCAATAACTTATAACTCTTTTGAGTGGGAGTATTCTACACCATTTACTAAATTATTTACCATTGAGATTACGAGTGGTCGTGATATTAGTCAACTTGATTATTTTGTTTATGCAGCCAAGTTTCAACCTCTATTTCCCGCTATTATGATGCTCAGTGTATTCTACATTTTGAGTGTAGTTGGTTATTATCTAATAAAACATAAGTCTAAATGGGCGATTGGTATTTGGGGATTTATTGGTTGTATTATGATTTTACTTAGCGGTTTTATTTTTAATTCAGCAACAATAGGCGGAAGGATTTTTTTCTGGATTACTTTAGTAAGTGGACTTATTAGTGTAGCTGTTGCAGTCTTCGTGTACTTAATAAATTTCAAACACAAGGTGACTGTTAACTCAAATTAAATTGTAATATTGTGATGCATTGTACTTAAACTAACGGGTGCTTTACTTCAATAAGAAGTAGATCCTTTTTTACTAACGACGCAGTTTAGTTTAAGTACACAGTAAGGAAAAGAGGATAAAAAATGAAAGTAGAATTTCAAAGTCGTAAGCAGGTACAGGGATTAATTATGGTATAACAGGCAATAGGGGGTTCGAAATGAAAAAAACAATATTAATATTAATATTGTTTTTTCTATTATTATCAGTAGTTTTAATCGCTTGTAAAAATGAAAGCCAAGGGTCCCAAAAGAAGGAAGATGAAAGTCAAGTATCTAAACAAGAAAATACTCAAAAAACACAGACTGAAAAAGTTGCTCTTGAAAACGAACAAAAACTTCTTCCAGTTTTTGTGAGTGTTGCTTCTCCTTCTATATCCCTTTTATCTTCTGATGGGGATGTAGTATTCCTGTCATTTGACCATTCCTATGGAGAAGTATGTTGGAATAACTGTGATGAATTCATTCATTACAATTATCCTACTATCCATAGTGGAGATGTTGAAGTTGGTAATCAACTTCAAATTGATTGGAGTTCGTTAAAACCGCAACCAACAGAAATTCATTTAATACACGTAGATAATAGCGATGAATACGATTCAAAAGAAGTGAGGAGAAAACAAAAGTCTCCTGAAAATACACCGTTAACAATTACAGTTGATGAAGAAATGATTGGAAATCAATATGCTTTCGAATTCATATGGAAAGATGGAGAAGTAGTTGAGGGAAGAAGCATAATGAATTTTAAACTTGAGTAGTGGATTTATCAAAAAGTCTTCTTGCACTAACGGTGTGCTTTAATCAAATAGAGCAACGTCCTTTAAGACGTTGCTCTATTTGCATTTAAAAGTACTTTTGATAATACTCTTTTCTTAACCTTCCGCTTAGCTGAGCATAGATTTTAGTGGTTTCACTCTTCTCATGCCCCATAAGACTTTGTATGACTTCAATAGGAGCTCCATTATTCATCAAATGAGTTGCGTAGCTGTGCCTAAGTTGGTGTGGATGAATTTCTTTATTAATTTCCGCACGATTGGAGATCCGCTTGATGATATATCTCATCTGGGCGACACTCATTTTATGTGGCTGTCTTGCTGTTACAAAGATAGCAGGATTATGGTCATTCCGACTTTCTATATAACGTTTAAGCCATATGTCACAACGTATATTAAAATATACCTCCCTTTCCTTATCACCTTTACCTCGAACGATCGCCGATTGATTGGACCAATTAATATGGTTCTTTTCTAAAGAAACTATTTCTCCAATTCGACAACCGGTAGAAAACATGAATTCAAAAATAGCTTTTTCCATTGGGGAATGACAGGATTCACGAAGGTGTTCGATCTCCCGTTCTGTTAAATACTTAGGTATCCGCTTCCCTACTTTGGGTTCTTTAATTTTGGAAGTTGGATTCTTACTAAGGTGTCCTTCTTCATGAGACCACCGAAAAAATGATTTCATAAAGCGAATACGATGTGCAAGACTGGCTGGTTTTAAATGCTTACCGGATACAGCAAGATACTCTTTTAGTTGATTTGTATCCAGCAATGCCATCTCTACATCTTTAAAATAACCAATTAATAGCAAAGACTGTAACTGGTAGGCCTTCAAGGTTTGTGGCGAAAAGCCCTCTATTCGCTTGTCCGCTTCAAACTAAGCCCATGCTTTTGACAGTAACAATGTTATTCCCCCTAAAATAGTAATATTAAAAGGATTATTGCCAACTTAATAGAATTATAGACAAAGGGTGTATTTTGACTAACGCCGCAGTTTATTTGAAGAAGTCATTTTTTGAAAGATGTCGAAGTAGTTAATATAGGCAGTATGGCAATAACCGGGAGTGGATTCAATTGAGACTATTCAGCTTGATACAATTATTAACGGCTATGATTGCGTTTGTTATTTATTTTTATTTTATTGAACCTGTTATTAAACAGAATGTATGGTTCAAATTTTTGATATTTGCACTAGTTTTCTTTACTCTAAGTTATTTTTCCAAAAGGTTTGAAGGACATTTAAAATTTTTAGATAAACGGATTGATAATCAACTTAGTGTATGGATTGTAATTGGTTTAATTTTCATTCCTTTATTCATTATTTTTTGAACTAATGGGTGCTTTACTTCAAGAAGGAGTAAAGCCATTTTCTTATTGAACAAAAGGATATCAAGTACAGGGGGATAAAATGAAAAAAGTAATAAAGATTGTTCTTAACATAAGTTTCGTGTTTTATTTATTTGCATTAGTAGTTCTATTGTTCTTAGGCACTAGAGGCTTTTTATGGTCTGGTATAACAATGATAGAGTATATAAAGAACTCATCTAATTTTATACCCTTTAAAACTATAAATACATATATAAGGGCATTGTTTGACGGAAGTATGAATATAGATATACCTATTAAAAATCTCTTTGGTAACTTATTTATGTTTTTGCCAGCGGGGATTTACTTACCTTACTGCATAAGAAAGGCAAAAGAGATAAGTGTTTTTATAATTTCGTTGAGTATATTGCTAGTTGTAATTGAAGTAGTTCAAGTAGTTACTAGAAGAGGAAGTTTTGATATTGATGATTTTATTCTTAATATGCTTGGTGCTTTAATAGGATTTGGAATTTGGAAAACAAAGTTTGTTCAGAAACTGCTTAGATAGAACAGTAATTTTAACTAACGAATGCTTTAGTAAAAAATCGGACATCAAAATAAATAAGCATGGAGATACATTTCCCAGCTACCCCCTTCATCATTTGAATGGGGGATTTGTTTTTAGCTGTTTATTCACTAAATGCCCCCAAACCAGCTTTGGTAGCATTTTAGGGGGGCGTAAGAATTTTGAAGATTTACTGCTATAAGAAAATCTAAACATAAAAAAACCTAATTTCTCGGTTTATAAGTGAGAAATTAGACTTTAGTTACTTTATTAAATCGCCCTATAATGGAAAATCAAGTGTGTTGTTTTAAATAAGATAGACCAACTATAATTTAAGAGTATAGCTCATTAATATCTATTCCATTTCTTCTTGCTGAATATAATATTCTATCGCTTGTTCAAACCATTTTTGTTCATCTTCTGTAAAAGGAGAAGGTGTCATATTATCAAATTCTTGAAAATCAGGTTCTCCTTCTATATTCGTATCAGCGAGTTTTTGCATCAAATCCTCATCAAAAAATGAAAAAACTCCTTCTATATAGTTCTTAATCATTCGCTGTACTTTCAGGTCCTCTACGGGTTTACCATATAATTGTTTCACTTCTTTAGACAATTGAGTAAACGTTTTATCTAAAGAGATTTTTTCTTCTTCCGATTTCTTTTCTAACTCTTCCATGATATCCGTTAACATATGACGATTGATCCATTCTTCTTGTATATGGTCAGTACGCATACCGTGAAGAAGGGTAAATAATAAGTTACTATCCACTGTTCCCTCTTCCTCCATTAACCTAATTACTCTATTAATAGATTTCATTGACTGTTCGATTTGTTTTTTTTCTTTTTCTAAAGCTTGAAAATGAAGAGACAAGCTTTCGTTTAAATCAACGGTAAAGCTTGTTTTATTTAATAAATTTTTTATTTCATCCAGACTATATCCTAGGAATTTTAAACTTATAATTTTTTGCAATATTATAATATCTTGATAATTGTAAATGCGATGCCCTGAAGAAGGATTCTTTTCTGGTCGTAATAAACCAATTTCATCATAGTAATGTAAAGTAGGAATAGGTAATCCTGTCTTTTCTGAAAACTCCCCAATGGAAAACTTGTTATTGTTATTCATCAAAATTCCTCCCAACAAAAGTATAAGTTCATTATAAAACCTCAAGTAACTTGAGGTTCAAGGGATAAATTTGAAATTGATATATTGTCACACTATTCCCGTTAATTCAATAATGCTGTACAATCTCAGTTATTGCATAAGACTTTGCATATTACTAATCGTTGTAAATCCACAAAAATCTGGCGAGAACCCAAAAAGGTAGCGTAATTTTAGCATTGATAACGCATTTAAGGAATTAAGTTCATAAAGTAATAGAAAAGATTGTGAAGTATTGTAATTAAACTAACGCGTGCATTAGCAAAATAGTCCATCATTTATGGTCTATTTTTATGTCCAAAACATTAAGTTGATTTCGGATATGCATTGTGGAATGTTACACTTTTGAATTTCAAGCCCGTACTTTCTATGAACTAGCCCCCTGGTAGTAGTTATTATACAATGGTTACTAGTCGGATGTTTTAGTAAAATAGGAAAACAAATTAAAAAGAGCTTGGAGAAAGTACCCAACTCATTTGTTATATGTATTTAAATCAACTTAGCTTAAACATAGCTAAAATATAAAAATGTGAAATCAGATTGCCGATTTCACGTTTTTATATTTTTTGACTAGCTATTCCCAATGACTTAGTTTATCTAGGAGGAAGTTTTCTACATATATACACCATATAATCACTGTCGGAATCGATAGAAGCGCCCTTCCAATCTTTATAGACATTTACAATTTCCAGGTTATGTTCTTTTAATAACCTCTCCATCTCTAAGGGATAGGTATATCGTAAGCTGATATTAGTTATCTTTTCATCAATTATTTTTGCACTATGATCTTTATATTTTCGAATGGTTGTGTAATGCTGAATTTGTTTTAATGCATCATAACTGCTGATCGTGTAGACATCTATCTCGTTTTCTCCATCCATATAAGTTTTCCAATATTCCTCTGTAGCAGGTTGAAGCAGCTCATTAGCAGAGGGAAATCTTGTATCAAATATAAAAATACCATCTTCCTGAAGATGTTGTTTTATAGAGGATAAAAGTTGATCCTGTGCCTCATTTGTATGAAAATGCTGTATGGAATTACCCACCATATAAATAAACGGACTTCTAATGCCTGCTTGGAAATTTGTACAATCCTGCTGCAGCCACTGTATATCCAAGTTAAGCTTTCCGGCTTTTTTAGCTGCCTGCTCCAACATTCCTTTATGAACATCAATACCGATTAATTGGTAGCCCTCTTTGGCTAATGGCAAGGTCAACCTCCCAGTTCCACAGGCTAAGTCTATAATTGGACCATTTACTTTCCCTGCCCATTCTAGTAATAATGGAAGTTCCCCTACGTAATGATTATTTTCCTGGTCATAGGCTGCTGGATCATCATATTCCTCTAAATTATCTAGTTGAATGCGATTCGTCATACCAGTTCTCCTTCAACTTGAAGTAGCCAATTCTCTACTCTCTCTAGGTAGTGAGGATTTTCCCATGCGATGATTGTCTCAAGTTCCCCATGCTTTTCCATTTCCTCTTGCACAAATAGTTCTCCAAGGAAATAGCCAAATCTACTGTACCCAAAGGTATTTACTCCATTAATAGAAAACCAATTACGAGATAATTCAATTCCAGTCATTTTTCGATAGTCCTCTATAAATGCCTTTTTTATTTCTTTGATATGCTGTTGAGCAAAATTGAGCCATTCTGCCCCTTCACCATTGTAAGTAAAATAAACCGATTTCTTTAAATTAGGAACAATTCTTTCGGATAGGTACGTTGCAATTCCTTCCCTATATAACCAGTTGAATGGATGAGTCCATTGAGCAGTCGTCCAATCCATTCCGGCCCTGTCCGTTAAAATATTTTGTGCTGCATGACCAAACTCATGAGCAACGATTACCCTCAAATGATTTGGATCAGGCGAAAGCTTCTCTAACGCAAAGGTGATATTAGGAATTATTTGCTGGTACGTATATGCATTTGAACCATATCCTCCAACGATCAAATTGACCTGTATTGGAAAAGTAACATCGTATAATCGTTCATATTCGCGCACTACTTCTTCAATAATAGGTGTTATATTTTCATGCACTTGTTGGATTTCACGGAAGCTGCCAGGGTATTTCTCCATTGACTGGTTATGTCGTTCCTCGGTGTCTTTGCAATGACGAGGAAAATATTCTGTAAAAATTTCTGGGTACTTTTCATAATAGCTTCGTAAAAAGCTAATGGATGGGATGTAATTGTTTAAAAAGAAAGGCACTGTATCTATAATCTTCAATTTTGCTTTCCCCCTTTAACTATTTACTACACTTAATAATTAATGTTGTCGGTATAAGTTGTGCTTTTTCAAAGGAGTACCACCTATTTACATGTCGCTCTAAATCCTTCTCTGCCATGTAGACCTCTTCTACAACCTCTTCAATTTTAAACCCAGCCTTTATAAGTCTATTAATATAAGTACTCACTTTAAATTGTTGCATGATTGCTTGGGTATCCCAAAAATCATGGTCGTACGGCCCTTCCTCTTGATAGGATTTGTTGAAGAGATACTTCCCATCCTCATGCTTCACTCGGCTATGGAGGGGATGCTCCCAGCTGAATACAAAAATGCCTCCTGCTTTTAAGTAAGAATAGATATTGGCTAATGTTTTGTCTAAATCAGTAGTCCATCCTAGTGCAAAAATCGAATAAACGATTTCAAAATAGTTTGATGGCAATCCAGGATTAGTTTCCATAGGAGATTGAAATAGTTTTACGGAAGATCCATAATCCTTCAATAATTCTTTTGCAGCAGATAACTGATTGTCTGATAAGTCAATTCCCCAAAGCTCTTCTGCTCCTCTCTTCGCCATATATTGTAGGGAATGACCACTGCCACAGCCGATATCTAAAACCTTCAAATCCTTTACTTCTCCTAATAGATTTAAATGTTCTTCACGCGGAGCCATTGGTCCATACTCGGGAAGAGGATTTCTACCATAAAAACGATTTGCAGACTTTTCCCAGCTTGTTTTGTTTATTTCTAATGTCTTGGTATTCATCTTGTTCCTCCAATAATTTACTCGTTCCACCGCTTTCCGTGGTTAATATTTATATTCGATTATTTATTCTTAAACTCCTTTATAAAACAAAAAACCTGACGCACGTTTTAACGTTGCGTCAGATTTTTTGATGCCGTACAAAATTATCTCTTCTTTTTCTTAGAAGTTTTTTTGTAATAATTTGTAGGCGAGTTTGTTGTAGAATTATCCGATGAAGCATTAGTTTGTGGATCTGCCACAATAATTTCCTCTTCTTCAGCAAATTCTGTTTCGTAGCTTAGATTTCTGTAATTTTGACTTTTCCCATCGCTGGTAGAAGTACTGCTTTCTTCGTCCTCTTGAGCAAACAGTAGTGGTATACAAGCAATCCCGCTTAAACCAACAAGTGCATACACAACACGAGCAAAGGCAGAAGTTTGTCCACCAAAAATAGATGCAACTAAGTCAAATTCAAAAAATCCGATTAAACCCCAGTTTAATGCACCAATGATAACTAATGCTAAAGCAATCCGAGATAGTACTGACACGGACCAACACCTCCTTCAATTTGTATAGGTGGAGCTAGGTAGTAAGAATGGAAGGAAAGTTCCTTCCACCCTGAATCTTTAGCGGCGATGTTCAACTAAATCGATTGCCCCCAACACAATATGCGCTAAGCCAAATCCGATAATCGAACTCGTGATTAATGGTGAAATGCTTCTATTGTTCCTAAGCGCTACTCCAGTTGTAGTTACGGCTGTCCCTAAAACTGTTGGTATTAACCCTTCGCGAATACTCTCCATTAAAAACACTCCTCTCATTAATTGCTGTGATTCCTTCCTATCTTTTGCAATATTCATCTGTTTATACTGCCGAGCAAATAGTACAAGAGCATGAAAATATCCTTTCTTTTAACAACTTTTATCAATAAATGAAATATTTATATGATATAATCAAACGAAATATTTTTTAGTCTACTCAAAATTAGTATTAACTGATTGAATCTTATCTTCAGTGGCATACCTTCCAATCTTTTATCAAATATATAAATCGTTGGATAATAAAAAAGAATTTTTTAAAAAAGAAGGCGAATAATATGTATGGAATAATTGCGTTATTTGATGATCAGTTAAATAAGCGGATTTTGAAACTTTGGCAAGAGTTAAAGGATGAATCTATTTCTTCCTATGCATTTGAGGTAAGTGATCGGAATCCACATATTACTATTGCAAGCTACAGCAAATTAGATATTAAATCTTTTGTAGATCGCTTAGATAGCTACTTAGCAGATAAAAAAAGTATTGAAATCACGTTTCCTTCTATTGGATCGTTTACGGGATCTGGTACACTTTTTTATACACCTGTTATTACAGAGGATCTTTTTCATTTTCACAACGACTTTCATACTTATTTTAAGGACTTTAATGACGCACAATCCTTGTATAATCCAGGACAATGGATTCCACACTGTACTATAGCAAATCGTTTATCCAACGAAAAATTATTAGAAGCTTTCCTCTATTGCACTACTCAAGCTCAGAACATAAAGGGATATATTAAAGAAATTGCTGTAATAGACACGTCTATCCCGACACAAGCCCCAGTAATTTTTTCAAAAAAACTTAAGTCCATATAAATACCGCTGAGAATCATCCCAGCGGTACTTATTATTCCTCTATGCTCTTTGGTTCATTCTGAATTAATTCATTATCCACATAAACTTTTCGACTTTGAAGGGCTATAGAAACTCCTTCTCGTTCTAAAATTTCCATAATACCAAAGTTAATATCCTCTTTCACTTTTAAAAACTCTGCCCAAACCGTTGTATTAGTAAAGAAATATAAGAAAATGTCATAGCCATTTTCTTTAAATGCATCAAATTTCACAAAAATTGTTTCAGGATGGACACCTGTATGCTTGCTCACTAGCTGTTCAATTTCTTTTACTACAAGCTCTAATTTTTCCTTCGGCGTCTCTTGAGATACCCTTAGATTAAAGTTAATTTGCCTTTTCCCCATTTTACTCCAGTTGGTAATTGGTCCATTGGCAATCATGGCATTCGGAACAGTAACAATAGCTTGTGAAAAGGTACGGATTTTTGTACTACGAAAAGTAATTTCTTCAATCGTCCCCTCCACATCAGGAGTCAATATCCAGTCACCAATTCTAAAAGGCTTTTCTGTAATAATAACAAAGCCACCCAATAGATGAGAAAGCGCATCCTTTGCAGCAAAGGCGATTGCTACTCCACCTAAGCCTAGTCCCGCAACAAACCCACTCACGTTATAACCAAATTCCTCAGCAACTACGCTAATACTTATGACAACAATAATAACTCGCAATGCCTTTGAAAGAAAAGGAATCAGTATATCATCAATATCCAAATTATATCTGTTTCTCATTTTAGTGAAGAAAGTAGAGGAATCAGAGGACATATTGTATAATCCCCAGCTGATCAGAATAATATAGGAGACTCTTATAAGCACCAGAAATAATTTATTTGTTTCATCAAAATGTGGAAAGAAGCTAGCCGCCACATAAATTCCGACTATGATAAACATCCATTGAATAGGCTTTTCGAAGGACCGAAAAAGGTGAGTCAATGCATCAGTCGGTGTTTTATCACTTAGCTTGATCAATAGGTTAAATACATATTTCGAGAAAATTTTTCTCAAAATAAGGAAAACTAACAGTATGGCAATGGAAATACCAAGGTTCTTCCAAAAGACATACGACATAAAGATAGACAAATCCATAAAAAATACCTCCTAGCAAAATCAACACATATCATACCATAGAATTTTACTATCCTTTAATGATTTGCTGTCGTGGTTGTACATTGTATAAAGGTTTGCCTTTTACTACGAAAGTTAAACTTTGATATTTTGAAAGAAACTGAACTTGTAATAGGTGGATAAAGAAACTTTTTTAAAAATTCCAATAATGTTATAATTTAGGGTACAAATGGAGGTTTTAAATATGATAACCAAAATATTTGAATGGATTGGATTTATTATCGTCGGGGTTTCCATCTATGCTAATGCTATTATTCGTGCCGATGGTATTACGTCCGGAGCAGGTATCAATTTAAGTATCATCGGGATGATTACTGGTGTGATTCTTACTCTTACCTTTTTCTTAGTGAGGAAATTAAAGGTAACACAGAATATCTAATTACAAGAGATGGGCAATCATTAAAGGGTCTGTATCTATGATACAGACCCTTATACTTTAGCAACATTCTTTTGTGCTGCTTCTAATTAACTTGTGACAATATTGCTTTTGATGGCGTTTGATATTTCACATAGCCGCTAATGTTAGTTATAAAGAGGTCTCCACCCACACCATACTGCCCTCCATACTTCCTATCATATCTGTAGACTCGATATACTTCCCCTGGATTTAATATCCGTTGAAAGACGAGCTTGTCCCCTTCACGCTTCCAAAGGTTGATCTTTTTTGTAATTGTAACAAGTCCAATTTGCCCTTTCTTTAACTGCAAGCCTTTCCAAAAAACAGGTTTTTTAGGTATTATCTCTTCTTCCTTTATAGGTAAAATAGTTACAATACTTGCTTCCTTGCTTTTGTTTTTAGATTTATCCTCAGCAATGGCCGTAAATGTATCTCCTACACTCGGGGCTGAGATTGAGAGCTTGAAAATACCATTTTGATCAGCGAGAGTGTCTCCAATATTCCTAGACATTCGTTTGATTGTTACTTTTGCATGGGCTTCTGATTTACCACTAATTTGCAATGACTCACTTGTCACATTGTCCAATATCGGCATAGCTGGTGGCGTTACATCTTGTACAGTCGTACTCAGATTAGTGCTCTCTCGTCCTTCTTCATTTTTGGAGTATATAATAATAGAAATACCCTCCTGAAGCTTCCCGGTGTAAACTTTAAAAGTCCCTTTGTCGCTGACTTTTTGGGTGAGTTCCTTAAATGACTCAGCTTCTCTTGAAGTAATATAGACAGTGGTATGGGGATCTGCAGTACCTGTAATGTATTCTGTTTGATCAGTAACACTTTCTATATCCGGTAAGGTTGGCTTTTCTGTTTTATAAATTGGCATAGTAATTACATTGCTCTTTACTCCCAGTTTGGACTCTGACCAAACCTGTAATTCCTTCAGGCCCTTAAGATTTGGAAGAGTAAACGTTAACCACCCCGAAGGTACAACCTCTGCAATTACCTTTCCATTACTCGCTATTACCACTTTATCTTCACCGTATGTATATACTTTCATCTTGTTTGTTTGCAGTGTAATATCCCCATCAATACTAGGGTCGTATGGTTTATAATGTTTGTTTAAAACAGTTAACAAAGTTGAATGGGTAAAATAAGGATCCGTTGCACCTTTAATAGAGTATGTAACAGTTGTACTCCCTGCTTTTTTTGCTAAAATATTTCCCTTTTTCGTTAATTCTGCTACCTCAGGGTCTGAAAAATTTACGGTCAAATTACTTGTCTTAATCTCATCTCGCCAATATTCATCACTAATCGAAACCTTTGATAAAATCGGCCCATCATATACATCGCCAATAGACATTTCTATTGGTTTTAGTTTACTTAACTCAAATTGAAAATATCCTATAAATTTTTTAGGATTTTGTTCATCAAAAACATCAATTAAATTATATCCCGAAAACAAGGATTGCAAAACTGGTAGCTTGGTCATTTCACTAATTGAATGAATATAGTTGGATTCCGCATAAATTGTCTCCAATGAAGGAAAAAGATTAGCATGCTCTCCTAGTATATTAATGTCAAAAATTATATTACCATCTATATCTAAATCTTTTAAGTATTGATAAGGTCGTTCTGTTTGTACTAGAGGTGATAAATCAGCAATCTCGTTTCCTCTAAGATTTAGTTTTTCAATCGAGGGAAATAGAACCGAAAGCTTCTCGGCCCCTTCAATCGAAGAAAGTTCATTTTGACTGATGTCTAAACTTTTTAGGTATACCATGGGTTCCTTGATCGCACTAAACAAGGAACTAGCATCCCTGTTTGATATCTTTAACTCCTCTAATCGTGACATATTATTAAGATAATCATAATTGGCTTCAATATTAAATAATCGAAGTGTCTTAAGCCTTGTTAGCTTTTTCAAATCATCTCCATTAATCATTTTAGGTTCATCACGAAAAGCAACGAGAGTTAATGCCTCTAAATTAGACAGAGACTGTAAAAAACGAGAGTCCCCATTAAAGTCCACAAATAATTTTTTCAACTGCGGTACATTTGTTAATGCCCCATAATCAGGAATTGAGACGTCATCTAAAGCCAATGACGTAAGCTGTTTCATCCTCTCAATTCCAGCCAGTGAAGTAACTTGACTTCCACTTAGTTGGAGCGTTTGTAGGTTTTTTAATAAAGAAATGGACTGTAACGGTTCATTATTAGTAGAGTTAATCACTAATTCCTTTAAGTTCGGCAGAGTTGCTAATGGAGAGAAATCATTTGAGTATGTACTATATAATTTTAAACTCTCTAGACTTTTGATATTGGCTAGTGGTGTAAGGTCAGCAATGCTTTGCCCACTTGCATGAGTGTTTTCAATATTTAACTGTTTAATATGTAAACCTTCCAGTCCCTCCAGACCTTTAAGAGTCCTGACCTCCCCAGCATATCCGTTCCCAAGTGTTAAGACTCCATTGTTGTTCTCTAAACACGTGGAAATACGATCGATGGTTGTATTCTCGTGAAATTGACTGTCGCATAAGTTAACATAAGTAGCTAACTTTTCTTGTAGTAGAGGATCCTCTAGTTGTATAACTTTGTTTCCATTTAAATCAGAAGCATATACTGGTGAATGTAAACCCAGTAAAAATAATGCAAAAAAAGTGGTTAAGATAGTATGCTTCATGTTAGAGTTCCTCCAAAATTTTATATATTCTCCTTATTATCTTAGAATAATATAAAAATAGATATAGTTTAAATTAGTTCTAAAGCACTGAATTAAATTTTAAAATTTCATCAATCGCTCTATCTCCTATTTCTGAATTTTGTTACAATATTCTCATTCCAATGTTAATATTTATTTATATAGGAGGAAGTTATACTTGATGGAGAAAAGTGAAAAAGAAATTCTATTGCTAAATAGCAACAAAGCCTTTGAATCTTTGCTTAAAATAATTGAATCTATACCGAGTAGAAAAAGGGGTACCTCCATTGAGACAAATGAAAGAGATAAGAACTTTCGTGATGTGTTAATGCATCTGTACGAATGGCATGTAATGCTGGAGAGATGGTATAGAGAAGGTATGGATGGAGACATTCCTTTCATGCCAGCACCCGGTTATAAATGGAATACTATCAAGCTACTAAATCTGCAAATTTGGGAAAACTATCAAGAAGTAACGTTAGCTCAGGCTATAAAAAAGGTGAGGTTAAGTCACAAAAGAATAATGGATTTAATTGAATCACATACCAATGAAGAAATTATGACGAAAAGATATTATAAATGGACGAAAACAAGTAACTTACACAGCTATTTTGCAGCAAATACTTCCAATCATTACAGCTGGGCAATTAAAAAATGTGAAACTATTGGAATGTCTATAGCCTGCTCATAAAGAAAGGTGAATTCAAATGAATTTAAAGCATTTTCTTTCTAGCGTTTCAATACCGTTTTCTATTATTCTATTTTTATTTATTGATGAATATATATACGACTTGCCTACTTTAATGGGAGCCTTATTGGGAGCCCTCTTTGTCGCTGTAGCTATTACAGTTATTCAATCTATATCTTTACTAGACAGAGAACTAAATAAATTTACCTATGGAACTTTATGGATAGTAACTTTGGTTTGTATACTAGGTTCATTTTATCTCTTTGATTTGTAATAATAGTATCGCTGTATGCCGTGATGTAACTTCCGTTTTTTTTCATCCCCAAAATAAAAAAGAAGGCAGTGAAACTATCACTCCATCTTTTTTATATTGCTTAATGATTAACAATTTCTAATACCTCTTCATGTATATTCACTGCATAGTTGTATAAACGCTCATTGATCTGTTCTTCTAAATTTCTATATTCTTCATCTGCTCTCTCCACTACAATTAGGTACTCCGCTTCTACTTTTTCAAAATCAGGATCCTCAAATCCACTATTTTCTATGGTTAAGTATCTCTTCAACATTTCTTCTAAATAGACCTTTTCGATTTTTGCATAATCCCCCGCACCAATCAGCTCCAGCATTTTAGTCAGTCGACTTACGTATTTTTGGATACCCAATCCTTGCATTGTTTCTGATAACCAATTGAGCAAGGCTTCATGGCCTCCACTTTCCATTTCACAAAAGTAACTAAATAAAATAAATATGTCATCCTTTTTTTCATTTTCGGTCGGAAAAGCATAGTTTCCATAAGCAGCAGATAAAACAGCATTCCAAATATCATCATTCGTTTGTAACTCACTTCGATTTACTTTCATTTCTCAATCCCCTGACTGCAGTTCTAGCTAACCTATACGCTAACCTATACTCCTATATCGATTCTATCTATATTTCGAATAGCAAGATATGCAATAACTAAACCGATTAATGCCAGTGACAAAGGTATAACAAATATATCATTCAATGAAAATCCACCATTATTACTGGTAACTAGCACTACAATTAGAATAGATGTAATAATTGTAGTAGGTATGGAATATTTCTTCATACCAAAGTAAAGAGGAATTAGCGACATACCAGAAGCTGCAACTGCATACATCAATACACTAACACCATGTTCTTGAAGAAGCGAAGCCGTTAGCGTATCAGGAATTAGCTGATAGTTTACACTAACAAGGCAATAGACTGACGTAATAAATAGATTTGAAATAATGATCCATGTAAAAGTAAATATAAATACAATAGCAAGCTTTGCCGTTATTATTTTTTTCCTACTAATTGGATACATAAATAACGTTGTAATTGTTTTATTTTTGAATTCTCCTATGATTAACTTCGCTATTAATGTTGCAGCGAAGATGATAAAGGTTCCCCTAACAAATGAATCGATAACCGTTAAGACCTCCTGGTAATTTACAAAGTCCTGGTCACCTTCTACTTTAGATATAAACGCTATTAGAAATATAAACCCGAGAATAACAAAGTTAGCAATTACAGCGTTAACCGAATAGGAGCCCAGTTTAAACTTTTTCATCTCTAGCTTCATTAGCTTAAACACTTACTACACCCCCATTGACTAGCTTTAAGAAGTATTCCTCTAATGTACTTGTCTTTTTACTAATGGCCTCTATTTCAATATCGTGTTCATACAAAACCTTGGAAATCATTTGTGGTGTGAGCGTTGAATCGTATATACGAATACAATGATTATCTACTAATTTAAAGTTAACTAAAAGTAGCTTCTCACTTAACAGGAAGGAAGTTTTCTGTATGTCTTGAACAACCAGCTCAATATAGTCCGTTTGACTACGAGTTAATTGTTCAAGTGAAATTTCTTGAATGAGTTTACCGTTGTTGATGACTCCAATTGTGTCTGCTAATTGTTCTATTTCTCCTAAAATATGGCTAGAAACAATAATGGTAATGCCATATTCCTTAGAAAGCATTCGAAATAAATCTCTCATTTCCTTTATACCTTGAGGGTCTAGCCCGTTTATTGGTTCATCTAAAATAAGCAATTCCGGCTTTGTGATAATTGCACGTGCAATACCCAGCCTTTGCTTCATCCCCAGAGAGAATTCTTTTACTCGCTTGTTTCCTGTGTTTACTAGACTAACCATATCTAATACTTGCTCTATTTCTTTTTGGTTATAATAACCCATGTAATCGCAATGAAGCTGAAGTGTTTCGCGTGCAGTCAGCTTATCATAAAAAATTGGATATTCAATTATGGATCCAATTCTTTTTAAGACCTCGAATGATTGATCGGTTAGCCTTTCGCCAAATATTTCTATTTCACCATTTGTCGGTTTTATAAGATTGGTTATCATTTTCATGACCGTTGTTTTACCTGCTCCATTAGGACCTAAAAACCCGTAAATTTCTCCCTTTTGAACATTCATATTAACAGAAGAAACGACTTCCTTACCTTCGAATACTTTTGTCAGATGATTTGTTTTCAATATATATGACATTGAATCCTCTCCCTCTTCGTTCTATTCTTAGTATAGAAAACGAACCTCTCTTTTTTATTACTTCCATCTTACGAATTTCTTAAGTTATGCTTTAAAAAGTAATTCGCTTCAGGGTTGCAGTAAAAATTGTCTTTTTATGAGGGATACTTGATAGATGAATAGAGCCTCCCATTATTTCAAGAAGCCGCTTTGTAATTGTTAGGCCTAATCCACTGCCTTGGAATTGTTTATTCCTAGAATCGTTCATCGTATATGTTCTTTCAAAAACCCGATCGATATGATACTCTTCGATTCCTTTTCCCTTATCCCAAATATCAATATAAATATTGGACTCATCGTATCTCAACGTTAACCCGATGTTTTTACCGTCTGCACCATAGGTTAATGCATTGGATAATAGATTGTTTAGAACTCTATCTATTGCCTCCTTATTACCAAATGCATATAAATTGTTTTCTGGTATCTCAATTTCAACATGCATGTGCTTAGCTGTTATCAGATCATAGAAGGATAAAATGTTCTTACGACATATTTCATTTATGTTTACCTTAGATAATGGGTATTGTTGGTCCCCTGCCTCAATTTTCGCCAAGTCAAAAAAGGTATGGATAATTTTAAGTACTTCATTTGTTTTAGTATGTAGTTTAACAAGGAGCTGTTGCCGTTCTTCTTCCTGTAGGGAGGGAGCAATTTCTAGCATTTCAATATAGCCTAAAATGACAGTTAACGGCGTTTTCAAATCGTGTGAAACATTGGAAAGCATTTTCCGCATGGATTCTTCTAGCCTTGTATGAGTTGCAAGTATTTTTTGTTTTTCGTCTAATAACTCATTAATTGTATTCAATAGTTGCCGGAGCTCATCATGCTCGGTATGTGCTAAAACTTTCTCTCCTGAATTCTCCTGGATGATGCCATGAAGCTTTTGGTGCGTATAGGCAATGCTAGAGGTGAGATTTCTTTTTTCTTTGTACTGGAAACCAATGAAGGCAAACAATAAAATAATAGTGGAAGATAAAAAGAGTACCATATTAAAAACCTTCCAGCTTATAGCCAATTCCCCACAAGGTTTTTATATACCTTGGATTTGATGGTTCTTCTTCTATCTTCTCTCTAAGCCTTCTCATATGAACATTAATGATATTTTCATCCCCGTAGTATTCATCATCCCAAACCAACTGATAAATTTGCTGTTTAGTAAATACACGGTTTTGATTGGAAGCAAATAGTTTTAAGATAGCAAACTCTTTCGCAGTAAGCTTTATGTGTTCCTTTCCCTTCATAACCAAAAAGTTAGTAACATCTATCTTCAAATCTCCTATTTCAATTACATCCTCGTTTAGTTGTTGCTCCCGTGAATATTGTGTTGCTCTTCGTATCGCAGCCTTTACTCTTGCGGATAGCTCGAGCAATGAAAAAGGCTTGGCTAGATAATCATCAGCCCCTAAGCCCAGTCCTAATGCCTTATCCACATCGCTATCCTTTGCCGACATAATTAATATAGGCACAGCACTAGTTTCTCGAATGATCCTCAATACTTCCAAGCCATCTAGCTTTGGCATCATAATATCTAAAATGATTAAGTCAAAGGCAGAGGATTGATTTTGCTTAACCGCTGCTTCTCCATTGTTCACAGTCGTAATCATAAAACCCTCACTTCTTAAATATTTCTCAACCATTTCACTAATGGATTCATCATCCTCGACTAATAAAATTCGTTTAGACATTTGTTCCACCTCATTTAGTCCATTTTCTTTTAATCATAGCTAATTTATGGAAGTAAATATATATAAAACTAATTTTTCTTACTGTTTATTTTAGGCTCTGTTAAAGGCTAGGGTTGTTTTTTTTCATAAAGCGATTTTGTTTGTGAAATGTTACACTTAAACTAACGGGGCAGTTTAGTTTAATAAGAAAAAAATACATGTATGAATCAAGGCGATATATCGTTAAGCTTATAGAGGTAAAGAATTATATGGAAACTGAAAGATGGGGAGAATTAAAACGATGCTTGATTTGATAATAAATTCTAAAAGACGTTATGAAAATTTTATAAAAAGAGTTTCGGAAAATAAAGTGGTTTGGGGTTTAGAAAATGAAGATGGATGGTGTGTTTGCGAATCTAATGAATATGAAGATACTGTTGTTATGTTGTTTTGGTCAGATGAGGCATATGCACGACAATGTGCAGTAGATGGTTGGTCACATTATAAGCCGTCATCGATACCTTTGGAAATTTTTATGAATACTTGGTTGAACGGAATGAATGAAGATGGTCTTTTAGTTGGTGCGAACTGGAATGCGAAGTTAATTGGGGTAGAAGTAGAACCATTTGATTTACTTGAAGAAATTATAGGAATATTAGAAAAATAATATATTCTTATTCAACTAACGGGTGCTTTACTTCAAGAAGGAGTAAAGCCTTTTTTCTTAACGTGGCAGTTTACTTAAAGAAGAAGGCCATTTGTTTTTCTGGGGAATTTTTGGTGGATTTATAACATACCTTCTTAAAAGGAGGGATTAAATGTTAAAAAGGATATTGATTATTACTGGAATACTTATAGTGGGAATAGCATCATTTAGCCTGTTTAATAAGCCTTCAGAAGTTGATACCGCTGTTGCGAATAAGGAGGAACCAGAACCTTTATCTACTCAAGAACGAGAACAACATTTTTCTACATTGAATACTGTAACTGAAAAAATTCATGAGAAATATGGGGAATTGGAATTTGCTGTAAGTTCGAACTCGAAGATAGAACTGAATGTAAAAGTTAAAGAGAATGAAGAATATTTTAATTCAGTAAAAAGGGATATTGAGTCCATTGCAAAAAATGTAATTAAATCTTCCACATTAAAAGACTATACAGTTGTTGTAGAAAGAATGGATTTATCTTTCGTTACCGAAGAAACTGAAAATATTAACAAAGAACTTTCACATATAGCATCCAGTTTAATGGAAGGTCTTAAACACAACGACGTATTCGGAAATATAAATACTGAGTATCAAAATGAGTATGAAAAATCCATTACCATTCAAACTTCAATAAAAGGTTCAGATAAAGATGCACATAAGTTAGCAATGGAAATTGAAGAGACAGTGAATGAAATCCTACATTCTAAGGAACTAAATTCTGTATCTAATATTGACTCTTACAAAATTATTATATTGAATGCCAAAGGGAAAGTAGTAAATTAGTCAATTTATTTACTAAACAATATTGGCACTCCTTCTTCAACTAACGGGTGCTTTCGTATTATAAGGTTAACCAGTTTTTACTGGTTGACCTTATTTTTATAGGATTTAATATATCAGTAGCCAGGGTAGGACGTACGGGTGCGTGGGACAATGATCCCGTCGGCTAAACTGTCCACCCC